>JBOHBY010000991.1:0-6878 GCA_050698635.1 Spirillospora sp. | reverse complement strand
CCCCCTCACCGACAACCCCCTCCCGGACGCCTCCACCGGCCCCCTCCCGGCCGTCGACCCCACCGCCGTCGCGGGGAACGGCGGTGACCGGCCACCGCTGCCGCGGCGGCAGGCGCAGACGCATCTCCCGCCCGAACTGGCGGAGGCCCCGGTCGCCCAGCAGGACGACCAGGAGGTCGAGCACAATCCCGGATTGATGGCGGCGTTCCAGAAAGGCATCCGCAGCGTCCAGGACGATGACGTCGCCGCGGACGGCCCGGACAGCCCAAGCTGACGAATCATCACGAATGATAAGGAGCGTCCATTGAGTGCTGTCTCCCCGAACCAGGCTCAAGATCTTGCTTGGCTGTTGCGGGGGCTGAGCGAGGAGGTTCCGGTCATACGCGGCAGCGTGCTGCTGTCTTCGGACGGCCTGCTGAAAGCCGCCCATGGCTTCGACCGGGCAAGCGCGGAACAGCTTTCCGCTCTCGCGTCGGGTTTCTTCTCCATCGCGCGTAGCACCGGAATGAAGTTCGACGACAGCAGCGAGGTGCGGCAGGTGGTGGTGGAACTCAAATCCAGCCAGCTGTTCATCTCGTGGGCCGGTTTCAATTCGGTGCTGGCGGTGCTGGCGCGGGGGGAGGCCGACCCCGGGGTGGTCGGTTTCGAGATGGGGCGGCTGATCAAGGCCGTCCGGCCGTTCCTGCACACGGCCACGCGGTCGGCGACCGTACCGGGCGACCGGAACGCCGCGCTATGACGACCGGTGAGGACGAGATCTGGGTCGACGACCACGCCGGCCCGCTCGTACGCCCTTACACGGTGACCGACGGCCGCACCCGCCCGACCGTCGAGCTGGACCTGCTGTCGCTGGTGGTCGCGGCGGGCGGCCTTCCCCCGGCGCTGGATCCGGAGCACGCCGAGGCGATGAAGCTGTGCCGCACTCCCATGTCCGTCGCCGAGGTCTCGGCCCATCTGCGGCTTCCCGTCGTGGTCACCAAGATCCTGCTCGCCGACTTACTGGACCACCGGGCGTTGACGAAGCAGGCGGCGCACACCGCGGCCGACCCCACCGACCAAGCCCTTTTGGAGAAACTGCTCGATGGCCTACAACGAGCCTGAGGTGCCATCCACCCAGGTCAAGATCCTCATAGCGGGCGGTTTCGGCGTCGGGAAGACGACGTTCGTCGGTTCGGTCAGCGAGATCGAACCACTGAGCACCGAGGAGCTCATCACCTCGGCGAGTGTCGGCATCGACGACCTCGACAACGTGTCGGAGAAGACCACGACGACCGTGGCGCTCGACTTCGGCAGGATCACGATCGAGCAGCACGGGATCGTCCTGTACCTGTTCGGGACGCCCGGCCAGCGGCGGTTCTGGTTCCTGTGGAACGAGCTGTCCGCCGGCGCGCTCGGCGCCGTGGTCCTCGCCGACACCCGCCGCCTGGAGGACTGCTTCGAGGCCGTCGACTTCTTCGAGAACCGCGGGACCCACTTCCTCGTCGCCGTGAACGAGTTCGACGCCGCGTTCCGCTACGACCCCGACGAGGTCCGCGCCGCCCTCGGGCTCGACCCGCGCGTGCCGATCGTGCTGTGCGACGCGCGGGACCGCTCGTCGGCCATCGCGGTGCTGCGCTCCCTCGTCCGGCACCTCCTCACCGCCGCCGCTACCTCCTCCCCTTCCCCTTCCTCTTCCTCCTCCTCGCCGTCGCCCTCAGCCGCCGCCCCCAACTCCGCCTGACGCCCTGCCGCCTCACATGGAGCATTCCGTGACCCACGACCCGCTGTACGAACCGGCCGGCCACCGCCTGACGCCCGTCGACCCCGATGTGAACCGGCGGATGACGCGGCTGCGAGAGCTCGGCATCGGGCAGGCGCCGGACGGTGAGTTCGACGCGCTCGCCCGCGACCTGGCCGAGACCGCCCGGCTCCTCGTCGGCTCCGAGGTACCGCCGTTCGCGATGGTGAACTTCGTCACGGACCAGCAGTACCTCGGCGGCCTGTACGCCCCCGAGGTCCCCGGCACGGACTCGGCGGGCGCCGTCGAGCTGGGCCGGGAAGTGCCGCTGGACCACGGGTACTGCCCGCACGTCGTCGTGCGGCGCAAGGCGCTCGTCCTGGACGACGTGTGCGACTACCCGCGCTTCGCCGGCAACCCGGTCGTCGACAAGCTCGGCATCCGGACCTACGCCGGAGCGCCGCTGATCGACCACACGGGCACGGTCCTCGGCACGATCTGCATCATCGACCGCGAGCCACGCCCGTGGGGCCATCCCGGACTCAACCTGATCAAGGAACGGGCGGCGGACCTGATGCAGCTGATCCGCCGCCGCGAAGGGCTGTCGGGCTAAGTTCCAGATCACGCCTCGCTGGAAACGGGAACGGTCCGCGGGATCCACGCACCCGCGCCGTTCTCGCCTTCGGCGGCCGCGTTCTCGCCTTCGGCGGCCCCGTCCTCGTCGCCGAGGCCGTGCGGACCGCCGATAACGCCCGCGGACAGCAGCTCGAACTCCGTGGCGACACCGGCGATGTCGGCCTTGAGGAACTCGATCGCGGTCCGGGCCGCGCCCGGATCCGCGCCGGTCTCGGCGGCCCACCGCATGACCCGGCCGATCGCGAACGCGTAGGCGATCGCGCGGCCCGCCAGGACCAGATGCTCCTGCCGCGGTTCCCGGTCGAGGAAACGGAGGTCGAGCCGGTGCGTGCCGACCGCGGGCGCCGTGAGCGGCCACTCGGCGAGGAACCGGCTGAGCGTCCGTCCTTCCGTCCGGGCGAGGCAGTACTCCGTGAGCTGCTGGCTGAGCAGGTCGTTGGTGCCGTCGAAGATGGTGTAGACCCGCGCGTCGAGGAACGCCTGGGCGGAGATGTTCGTCGGCGACTCGTACCGGTACCCCTCGCCCCCGACGAGTTGCTGGTAGTGGTTCGCCGAGCTGAGCATCCGCTCCGTCGCGACCGTCTTGATCGCCTGGACGGCCGGGAACGCGCCGATCATCTCGCTCTTCATGTTCAGCGCGGTCCGCAGGTAGTGGTTCAGCGCCGCGCAGACCGTGTAGGACGCGTCGATCGCCGCCAGCCGGTACCGGACGAACCGGATCGCCGACTGCGGCCGCCGCCCGATCCGGCGGCGGGCGGCGTACGCGTGCGCCTCACGGCTGATGCGGCGCAGGAACCCGGTGCCCATCGCGGCCATCATCGCCCGCGACGCCATCAGCATCTCCACCATCGGGCGCAGCGTCCGCCCGTCGGCCGGGATCCGCCGGTGCCGGGGGACGACCGCGTCGATCTCGTTGAGCCCGTAGTCGATGACCTTCAGGCCCAGCGGCTCGTAGGGCCGCAGCGTCCGGAACCCTTCGCTGCGCTTGACGATGAAGTAGCCGTATTCGCGTCCGTCGCGCGCCTCGTTCTGCGCGTTCTTCGCGCTGACCAGCCACCAGTGGGCGCTGATGCTGAACGCCTGCCAGTGCTTGCGGCCACGGATCCGGTATCCGCTCTCGACCTCCTCGAAGGTGGTCGTCATACCGGACATGGCCGAGCCGGCGCCCGGCTCGGTGGACGCGAATCCGCAGATCATGGGGTCGCCGCCCGCGTAGGACGGCAGCACCTCGCGTTTGGCCTCCTCGCCGGCCCACAGCACGATGGGCCGCAGCGCGACCGCGCTGATCACCGTGACGTACATCCCGAGCGGAAGGTTCCATTCGGACAGGGTCTCGACGACCTTGCACATCTCGGCGTGGTCGTCGCGTCCGCCGTACTCCTTGGGCAGCGTGGGCAGGAGCACGCCGGCCTTCGTCAGGAGCGTCCAGTCGTCGGAGGGAAGGTTCTGCTGCGGGTAGCTCGCGGAATCGAATCGAGGGGCGACCGTCTCGATGCCGCCGATGAACTCGTTCGTCGACAGAGACAGTAGGTCATTCGTCATGGTGTCCGCTCTCACGGGTCGGCCTGGCACTGCGGGGGAAGCCGTCAGGTTCCGGCGATCAAGAGCACGCCGATGTCGATTCACCAACGCGGAATCATGCCATGGCCCACCTCCGGAACCCGCCTTCTGGAGTGACTACGCCATAGTTAATCGCCCGATCACCGGGCGCAAGGAACATCTGGCTTACCGTAAGCGCAGATGAAGAATGTTTCACCTCATTGACCTGCGCACTTCCACCGGTCGGCCGGATTTTTAGTTTCGGACGCCGCGGCCCGTCCGCTGAACGACCAGAGGTTCCGCCGCAGCCCCCGCGCGCGAAAAGATCCCTGGTCAGAGCACGGCCCGACGATGTGAACACTCGTCGCCGGTCGCGGATCGCGCAATCGAACCCCGCCGCCGTGACTTGCGAATCCGCCGCCGCCATGCACACCGGCTTGATCTTAGACGGCATCCTTCTCCCAATCATCCCCTTCGCCCCAACGGGCTGTTCCGCCTCCCGAATGCACATGATGAACACGCAGCTCATCGTCACCCGCGGGAAAACACCGTCCGAGCGGCCCCGGTATCGGTCCGCGTTCCACCCACAATAGGTATGCACAAAAGCTTGTGATCAGCCCCTCTGACACAAACCATTTATCTCCCCGCGGCCCCCATCGCCACCGCCGCCACCGCGCCCACCGGTTATCCACAACCCCCACGGCACCTGGAGCACTGTCGGTGGCATCACGTTTAATCGAGGGGTGGACGCAGCAGAACGCATCACGGAGCTGGCCGCCGAGGTCAGGCGGCTGAACGACCTGTACTACGGCAACGGCGACAGCCCGCTGCCCGACGCCGACTACGACGCGTTGAAGGACGAGCTCGCGGCCCTGGTCGCCGAGCACCCGGAGCTCGAACCGGCCGACAGCCCGCTCGGCAGGGTCAACGCGCCCGCGGAGCTGACCGGCCCGACCGTCCGGCACGCGCGCCCGATGCTCTCGCTGGGCAAGGCGACGGGCGAGGAGCAGATCCGCACGTTCTGCGACCGGTTCGGCGGCCAGGTCTTCCGCGTGTCGGAGAAGCTCGACGGCCTCTCGCTCAGCATCGTCTACACCGACGGGAGGCTCGACTACGTGGCCACCCGCGGCACCGGCGCGGTAGGCGAACTGGTGACGACCAAGGTGCGCCACGTAATCCCAGGCCTCCCCACCGAAATCAGCGAGCCAGGACGAGTCGAGGTCCGCGGCGAAGCGGTGATGCTCCGCTCGGTCTGGGCCGCCTACAACGAGGCCCACCCAGACCGGACGCTCACCAACCCGAGATCAGGCGCCGCCGGGACGCTCGTCCTCAAAGACCCCGAGGCAGCCGCCGAAGCCAAGCGCGTCCTGCGGTTCTTCGCCTTCGGCGCCGACCGCGACGGCACCGCGCTGGAGGTCCCGTCCGGTTACGAACCGGTCGCCCAGTACCTATGCGCGACCGTCGAGGAGGTCCTCGACGCGATCAACGAGATCGGCGGCCGCCGCGACGGCCTCGACTACGACATCGACGGCGCCGTCGTCCGCCTGCACGAACCGGCGGCGTTCGACGCGGCGGGCTTCAACAGCGCCGAACCACGCGGCGCGATCGCGTTCAAGTACCCACCGGAGGAGAAACTGACCACGCTCCTCTCCGTCGAATGGCCGGTAGGCAAGATCGGCCGCGTACCACCCCGCGCGAAGGTCGCACCGGTCTTCGTGGGCGGCGTCACAGTAGAGAACATCACCCTTCACAACCCCCGCCTGATCCGCGAACGCGACCTGCGGATCGGCGACACGGTCGCGGTCGTGCGGCGCGGCGACGTGATCCCGTTCGCGGGCCGCTCGCTCCCGGAACGCCGCGACGGCACCGAGGTCGAGATCGTCCCGCCGGACCACTGCCCGTCATGCGGCTCGGAACTGGAGGTCCGCGGCGCGGGCGAGGAACGCTGGTGCCTGAACCTGCAATGCCCCGCGCAGGCGACGCGCCGGCTGATGCACTGGGCCTCACGCCAGGCGGCCGACATGGAAGGCGTCGGCGACACCTGGATCGAGAAGCTCGCCGAAGACGGCGTCCTTCGGCACCGCAGCGACTTCTACGACCTGACAGCCGAACAACTCCTCGGCTACGAGCGGATGGGCGAGGTCAGCGCCGCGAACATGGTCGACTCGATCGCCTCGTCCAAACAGGTGGGCCTACGCCGCGCGCTGATCGGCCTGGCGATCCCCATGGCCTCCGAAGGCACGGCCAAACGCCTGTGCCTGGCCGGCTACGAACGCATCGAGGACGTAGCGTCCGCGACGGTCGACGACCTGGTAGCGATCCGCGACATCGGCCCCAAGGTCGCCGAGAGCATCGTCGCCTTCTTCGCCCGCCCGCAGGTCCAGCAGGAGATCACGTCCCTGCGCGACCGCGGCGTGAACCTCGACGTCCTGGACGAGGACCGCCCCGTCGACACGGCCGCCGCAGGCGACTCCCCCCTGAAAGGCAAATCGGTAGTCATCACCGGCGCCTTCACCGACCCCCGCTCCGGCGCGAAGATCAGCCGCCCCGACGTAACCCGCCTGGTCGAACAGGCCGCGGCAACGACAGCCTCGTCCGTCTCGGCCAACACCGACTACCTCCTCACCGGCGACAACGTCGGCGCCGCCAAAACAACCAAGGCCGAAAAACTCGGAGTAACGGTCGTCCCCCAAGACCAACTCTGGCAATGGCTAACCAACGCCGGAATAGCCTGACCACTCCCACCAAGCGCCCCAAGCCAGCCCACACGACTCGCGCGCTCCGCTGGTACACGCGGCGGCCGGCCGAGCACGGCGCGGGCGCGTGCGACGGACGCGACGCGGGTGCCTGGCAAGGACGTGGAGCAAGCGCTGAGGGGCGAGCACACGCCGCTTGCGTGCCCGCTGCCCGCAGCGGACGAGCGCGGCGAACGCCAAGCGGGTGGGTGGGGTGGCGTGGTGTGGAGGCGTGTGTGGGTGGGGGTGGG
>JBOHBY010000990.1:0-1531 GCA_050698635.1 Spirillospora sp. | reverse complement strand
TCGACCCGCTCGACGGCACCCGCGAGTTCTCCGAGGAGGGCCGGCGCGACTGGGCCGTCCACGTGGCGCTGTGGCGGCGTGACCCGTCCGGTCGCGGCGGGCGGCTCGCGGCGGGGGCGGTGGCGCTTCCCGCGCAGGGCCTGACGCTCCGGACGGACGCGACGGGCGGGGCGTCCCTCGTCCGGGTCGACCCCGGTTCGCCCGACCCGGTGACGGCCGGCGGCGAGGCCGCGAGGCGGGCGCTGCCGCGCGAGGTGCCGCTGCACGTCCCGGCGCCGGACGCCGGCAAGCTCCGCATAGCGGTCAGCCGCACCCGGCCACCGGAGTTCGTGCGCCTGCTCGCCGAACGGCTGGACCTGGATGTCGAGCTGGTGCCGATCGGGTCGGCGGGGGCGAAGATCTCCGCGGTGCTGCTCGGGGAGGTCGACGCCTACGTCCACGCGGGCGGGCAGTACGAGTGGGACTCGGCGGCCCCGGCGGCGGTGGCGCTCGCCGCGGGCGCCCACGCGTGCCGTGTCGACGGGTCCGCGCTGGAGTACAACCGGGAGGACCCCCGGCTCCCGGATATCCTGGTGTGCCACCCTGTGTCGGCTCCGACGTTGCTGGCCGGCATCCGGGACGTACGCGGCGCCCTGCCCGACTGATCCGCCCGCCGGACCGCCCGAAGGGGCCTCTGCCAGGCGGGACTGATTCGCGGCGGGCCGGCGTTCGATCCGGTGTGGTCCGCGTCCCCGCGGGCCACCGGTGCACCAGCTACAGAACAGCGTGAAAAGAGCCCTGAGACCATGCAGCGTTGCGATTATCTGTTGTCCCAGCTAGACGTCCTTGAGGCGGAGTCGATCCAGATCTTCCGGGAGGTGGCGGCCGAGTTCGAGCGGCCGGTGCTGCTGTTCTCGGGCGGTAAGGACAGCATCGTGATGCTGCGGCTGGCGCAGAAGGCGTTCTGGCCGGCGCCGGTCCCGTTCCCGGTGATGCACGTCGACACCGGGCACAACTTCCCCGAGGTGATCGAGTTCCGCGACCGCAGGGTCGCCGACCTGGGCATCCGGCTGGTGGTGGCGTCGGTGCAGGCGTCGATCGACAGCGGCCGGGTGGTGGAGGAGAAGGGGCGCCGCGCGTCCCGGAACCGGCTGCAGACGACGTCGCTGCTGGACGCGATCGAGGAGCACCGGTTCGACGCCGCGTTCGGCGGGGCGCGCCGCGACGAGGAGAAGGCGCGGGCGAAGGAGCGGGTGGTGTCGTTCCGGGACGAGTTCGGCCAGTGGGACCCGAAGAACCAGCGCCCCGAGCTGTGGAACCTCTACAACACCAAGATCGTCCAGGGTGAGCATGTGCGGGTGTTCCCGCTGTCGAACTGGACGGAGCTGGACATCTGGGACTATGTCCGCCGGGAGGAGCTGGAGCTCCCGCCGATCTACTACGCGCACGACCGCGACGTCTTCGAGCGCGACGGCATGCTCTACGCGGTCTCGGACCACGTCATGCTGATCGACGGCGAGCGGCCGTTCACGGAGTCGGTCCGCTACCGCAC
>JBOHBY010000989.1:0-3315 GCA_050698635.1 Spirillospora sp. | reverse complement strand
CACCTCGGCCTGCGAGCTGGCGCACCGGCTCGCCGCCGGACGGATCGTCGAGCGGATCCGCGAGCAGGTCGCGCTGACCCGCACGTCCCGCTTCGGCCGCCGCACCCACACCCCCGACGAGCTCGATCTCAAGGACCCGCCGACCAGCGCCTAGTCGCAAGGGAAAACCAGGTCCGGGCGCGGGCGCGGCGCCGCTAGCCTTGGAACATGCCCGATCCGCAACTCGTCCTCGCCGCCCGGGTCCAGGCCGCGCTCAGTGCCGCCTTCGGACCGTCGCACGCGAACGCCGACCCGGTCATCCGGCCGTCGTCGTTCGCCGACCTTCAGGCCAACGTGGCGCTGCCGCTGGCCAAGAAGCTGGGCCGCAAGCCGCGAGACGTGGCCGAGGAGATCGTCGCGAACCTCGACACGGCGGGCGTCGTGTCGGACGTCCAGGTCAGCGGCCCGGGTTTCATCAACCTGACGCTCAGCGACGCGTGGATCGCCGGCGAGGCGCAGCGGACGCTGCACGACGACCGGCTCGGCGTCCCGCTCGCCGACAAGCCGCAGAAGGTCGTCGTCGAGTACTCCTCGCCGAACGTGGCGAAGGAGATGCACGTCGGCCATCTGCGGACCACGATCGTCGGGGACGCGATCGCCCGCGTCCTGGCGTTCCTCGGCCACGAGGTGGTCCGCGACAACCATGTCGGCGACTGGGGCACCCCGTTCGGGATGCTGATCGAGCACCTGCTCGACCTCGGCGAGGACGCCGCCGCGCGGGGCGACGCGTCCGTCTCCGACCTGACCGCGTTCTACCAGGCCGCGCGGGAGAAGTTCGACGGCGACGAGACGTTCGCCGACCGGTCAAGGGCCCGGGTCGTGGCGCTCCAGGCGGGCGACGCGGAGACGCTGCGGCTCTGGAACGTCCTCGTGGACGTGTCCAAGAACTACTTCAACGCCGTCTACGGGCAGCTCGGCGTCACGCTCACCGACGCCGACATCAAGGGCGAGAGCTTCTACAACAACGCGCTGGCCCCGACCGTCCAGGAGCTTGAGGACAAGGGCATCGCGGTGATCAGCGACGGGGCGCTGTGCGCGTTCCCGCCCGGCTTCACCGGACGCGAGGGCGAGCCCCTCCCCGTGATCATCCGCAAGTCCGACGGCGGCTACAACTACTCCTCCACCGACCTCGCGACGATCCGGTACCGGGTCGACACCGAGCACGTCGACCGGATGATCTACGTGGTCGGCACGACGCAGGCGCTGCACTTCCAGATGGTGTTCGCGGTCGCGCGGATGGCGGGCTGGCTGGGCGACGACGTCCGGGCCGAGCACGCGCAGATCGGCAGCGTCCTCGGCACCGACGGCAAGCTCCTGCGGACGCGGGCGGGCCGCACCGTCAAGCTCTCCGAACTGCTGGACGAGGCCGTCGAGCGGGCCGGGGCCGCGTTCGACGAGGTCCAGCACGACGCCTCGTTCACCGGCGCCGACCGCGATGCGATCGTCCTCGACGTGGGCATGGGCGCGGTGAAGTACGCCGACCTGTCGGTGGCCCGCGACAGCGAGTACACCTTCGACTTCGACCGGATGATCTCGTTCCACGGGAAGACCGGCCCGTACCTCCAGTACGCCACGGCCCGGATCCGGTCGATCTTCCGCAAGGGCGGCGTCACACCGGAGGACGCGACGGGCCCGATCGTCATCGGTCATCCCGCCGAGCGGGCGCTGGCGCTGGAACTGCTCAGGTTCGGCACCGTCGTGCAGCAGGCGGGCGACACCGCCGAGCCGCATCGGCTGGCGAACTACGTCTTCGCGGTCGCGGATGCCTACACGACCTTCCACGAGAACTGCCCGGTGTTGAAGGCCCCGGACGAGGAGACGAAGGCGTCCCGGCTCGCCATCTGCGCCGCGACCCTGCGCACCCTCGTGACCGGCCTCGACCTCCTCGGCGTCCCCACCCCGGAACGCATGTAGGGCGCTCAGCCTGGGGCGGCGACCGCGCTTCCTCTTTCGCGGGCTATTTGTTCGCGAACGGCGGGGACGACCTCCATGGCGAACTCGGTGAGTTGCTCTGGACGGCCGCCGTACAGGAACGTGTCGACGCGGTGGCCGATCGCCAGCTCGGTGAGTTCGTAGATCCACTGGCGTGGTGGGCCGTGCAGGAAGCCGCGCGAGTCGCGGGCGTCCAGGGAACCTTCGAGGACGTAGACCCGGCGGATCTCGTCCGGCCCGCGTCCCGCGCCGACGGCGGCGTTGTCGAGGCGCCGCTGCCCCTCGGCGAGCCGTTTCGGCGGGACGAGCGACGACGGCGCGATCCAGCCGTCGGCGATGCGTCCGGCCAGGTCGAGGCCGCGCGGCCCGGTGACGCCCAGCCAGATGCCGATCGGATGGACGGGCGCCGGCCCGGCCTGCACCGCCGTGAACCGGTAGTGGTCGCCCTGGAACCTGAGCCCGTTCTGGTCGCTCCAGTGCAGCCGGATGATCTGCACGGCCTCCTCAAGTGCGCGCCGCGCCGCCGCCGTATCGCCCGGAGACGTGCCGCCGTAGGCCTCGACGCCGTCCCAGAACGTGCCCGCGCCGAGGCCGAGCTCGACGCGGCCGCCGCTGAGCCGGTCCATGGTCGCGACCGCCTTGGCCAGGACGGCGGGCGGCCGCAGCGGCAGGCACGCCACCGCCGGCAGGACCCGGATCCTGGACGTCGCCGCCAGCGCCGCCGACACCAGTGTGAGCGCGTCGGCGGTGTCGCGCCGGTACGGCTCGTCGCGGACGCCGAGGAGGTCGAGGCCGAACCGGTCCGCCTCCTGCGCGGTGCGCAGCAGCGGGACCGACGCGTCCGGGGTCAGGGACACGCCGAACCGCAGCGGCCCGCGCCCGCTCCCGGGCGTCACTGCAAGTAGCCTTCGACCTCGTCCGGCGGTCGGACGTCGTCCTCGCCCGGGAACTCGCCCGGGTCCTCGCCGGCCTCGAGCCGGGCCCGGCGGCGGCGCAGCAGGTCCCAGCACTGGTCCAGCGCCACCTCCAGCCGCTCCAGCCGCCGGTGCTCCTCCTCGCGGCCGAGTTCGCGGCGCTGGTAGCGCTCGCGGAGCCGCTGCTCCTCACCGACGTACTCGTTGATGCGCGCGAGGATGTCGTCCTCGTCCACCGGCATGGCCGTCCGGCCCTCAGGGCCTGCGGCCGGAGCTGGTGAGCCCGCTCAGGAACCCGCCGTCCGTCCGTGTCGAGTGCTGGAGCGAGCCGGTCTTCGGCTCGACCATCGACGACGCGGAGGACGCGGCGCCGCGTGCCGCGTCCACGGCCCGGCTCGCGGGCGACTTGCGCGCCGCCGCCGTCCGGGAC
>JBOHBY010000988.1:0-7002 GCA_050698635.1 Spirillospora sp. | reverse complement strand
CCCATGCGCGGGCTCGACGAGATCGGCGGGCCCGCGCACGGGCGCGTCCAGGAGGCCCGAGGCCGCGAGGCGGAATCCGAGCTGGGCGCGGCTCCGGGCGCCGAGGCGGCGGCACAGGACGGCGACGTGCCTGCGGCACGCCCGCACGCTCATCCCCAGCTTCCTGGCGATGGCCTCGTCGACGTGTCCGGCGACGAGCAGCCGCGCGACGGCCGTCTCGACCTCCTCGGAGATCGTCCCCGGGACGGGTTCGGGGCCGAGCGGACTCGCGCGCTCCCAGGCCGCGGTGAAGATCTCGCCGAGGTGACCGGCGAGCGCCGGATGCCTGATCTCCAGCCAGGCCGGGACGAACGCGGCCGCCGAGTCGAGCACGACCAGCGGGACGACCGGCAGGCCGGTCGTCCTGACCTCGGCACCGTCATCGAGAAGCGGCCGGAGACGTCCCAGCAGAACCCGGTCCGACCTCAGCGAATGCGGATAGAGCAGCCTGACCGCCCCGCCCCGCCTGAGCAGCGAGCGGCTCGGGCCCGGCCACCGGTCCGTCGGCAGCTCGCCCGGCCGGACGACCAGCAGCCGTTCCCGGACCCCGGCGAACGCGGCGGCCAGCGCGGTCCCGGCGGTGACACCGTCCAGCGAACCGATGAAGCAATCCGGACATCTCCCGCGCCGCCCGTCCGCCGCCAGGACGAGGTCGAGCGTCGCGTCCAGCGCACCGAGCCTTCGCCGCAGCTCCCGGATCTCCTCGTCCACCCGGCCGAACGCCCACGGCGTGTAATCCGCTTCGGAATGGTGGTCGCTCATCCGCAGATGCTGCCTCACCGCCGCCACGGCGCCGCATTTTTCCTGCCTGCCGCAAAATTGCGCAGGCCGCAGGCCGCGGCCCGCGGGCCGTTCGTCGAGCGGCTACGCGTTCGGCTGGCCGTTGAACAGTGCCTTGCAGTCCTTCTCGGTGGTCACCTTGTAGTCGGCCTCATTGATCATGCCGTCGAAGTTGCGATGGAACGCCTCGTAGGTGCGCGGCTCGTCCATGACCCGGATGACGTTCTCGTCGTTGTCGCGCAGCGAGGGGCTGTTGAGATTGGCGCTTCCGGTGAACACGACCTGGTGCGGTTCCCCGGTGTAGGTGGCGTTGATGAGGATGTTCTTCGCGTGGATGTACGGCTTGCCTTCCTTGAAGCCGTACAGCGTGATCTTCCCGTCCTTGGTGAGGTTCTCGCACGCCTGGTCGTAGATGTGGTGGGCGACGATCCGGACGGTGCAGCCCGCGTCGGCCAGCCTGCGCAGTTCCTCGGTGGGGGAGCCGCGGCTGATGGACCACATACCGACCTGGATCATCCCGGGGCAGGCGGTCTCCTTCAGGGTGCTGGTGACGGTGTCGCCCGCGGCGCGCGGGTAGAAGTAGCTCTTGGTGTTGCCGCTGATCTGCGGCGGGTGGTTCTCGTAGTACTCGTTGTCCGGGTCGGCGACTCCGAGGTCGGTGAAGTAATGCTGGAACTGGTCGTACAGGCCCTCGTTGCCGACGTGGGTGTAGGTGCTGTTGAACAGGTTCCGTCCTGAACCCTCGTTGAGATTGGCCGACGTCGTCGACACGACCCAATTACTGCCGCTGGTCTTGGAGAACAGGAAGAACTTGTTGTGCATGGCCCCGGTGCCGATGCAGGCCGTGCTGGAGCCGCGCGCCGGGCAGCGGACGACCCAGGAGTCGTTGCCCTGGCCCTCCACCGCGTTCTTGAGCCGCTTGACCTCGGGCTCGGTCTCGTAGGCGTTGTAGTCGGTGAGGAGTTGGATCTTCACCTGGCGTTCTTCACTCGCCTTGATGAGGGCGTCGGTGACGCGGGGCTCGTCGAAGTGGTAGGCGGTTCCGAGGATCGATTCGCCGTCCGGTGTGCCGTCGATGAGGTCGACGAGATGGTCGACGAGGCGGTCGTCGGGCTGGCCGAGCCGATTGAAGTACGCGCCGGAGGCCAGCGCGGACGTGGGCTTCACCGGTGCCGCCTGCTCGTCGGCCCCGGCCGTCGTCGCGGGTAGCGCGGCGACGACCAGGGCGGTGAACGCGGCGGCGACGCCGAGAATGGAGCGTTTGAAACGCGTGGGCGCATGCATGGGCAGGGTCCCCCTTCTGCCGATGTGGGAGCGATGCGCGGGGTGATTGGACGGACGGTACAACACGCTTTCGGATCTTTCGCCGGACCTGTCCGGGACCGGCCCCGCCGGTTGACGACCGCCGCCGGGATTGGGTACTCGCGCGGGCGCACTCCACCGACGGGCACCCTTACCGAACGAGATTCGGTAAGGTGGCGGGATGGCGGAAATATTCGATGATCTTGGCGAGGAGTACCGGCGGCTGGACGCGGTGCTGGGGGCGTTGACACCGGATCAGTGGGCTCGGCCGTCGGATGCCGAGGGCTGGAGCGTCTTCGACGTCGTCCTGCATCTCGCGCAGACGGAGGAGGTGATCGCCGACCCTTCCATCGGGGAGGGGACGGCCCTGCTGCCCGCCGACGCCGCGACGACCATGGACGGCCTCGCCGACGACATGGTCGCCGCCGAACGCGGGGGAGCGCCCGGCGACCTGCTGGCGCGGTGGCGCGCCGCCGCCTTCGCCACCCCCGGCATCCTGCGCGCGCACCCTCCGGGGACGCGCCTTTCCTGGGTCCGGATGTCGCTGTCGCCGCGCACGCTGGCCACGACCAGGCTCGCCGAGCACTGGGCCCACGCGCAGGATGTCACCGTCCCGCTAGGCATTCCTTACCCCGACACCGGCCGCATCCGTCACGTGGCCTGGCTCGCGCACCGGACGCTGCCGTACGCCTTCGCGCTCGACGGGCTCCCCGACGTCCCGGTCTTCTGCGACCTCACCGCGCCGGACGGGACGCGCTGGACGTTCGGCGACCCCGCCGCCCCCACCAAGATCACCGGGCCGGCGTCGGAGTTCTGCCGCGTCGGTGCCCGCCGGGTCACGCCGGAGCGGACCGGGCTCGTCGCCGAAGGCCCGCAGGGCGCCGACGCGCTCCGCGTCCTCCGCACCTACGCCACCTGACGGGTCCGCGCCCCCTGGCGTGTCGCCGCAAAACCGATCGCCGCGGACCCCGGACGCATGTGACCATGGCCCCGGTTCACAGCGATGCGGCGATTCGGTCGACGGACCGACAGGAGGGTGCCATGGAAGGGTTCGATCCAGCCACGAGCTTCGGCTACGAGGCGTCGAAGAGCTACGACGCGGTCGACACTCGCGGGGACGAGGAGCAGACCGTCGCGTTCCTCGCCGATCTCGCGGACGGGCGGGACGCGCTGGAGTTCGCCGTCGGCACCGGCCGGATCGCGCTCCCGCTCCTGCGCGCCGGGGTCCCCGTGGACGGCATCGAACTGTCACCGGACATGGTCGACCGCATGCGCGAGAAACCGGACGGCGACCGGATCGCGGTGACGATGGGCGACATGTCCCGCGTCACCACCGGACGCGCCTACGGGCTCGTCTACCTGGTGTTCAACACGATCGGGAACCTTCTCACGCAGGACGACCAGGTCCGCTGCTTCGAGAACGCCACCCGGCACCTGGCCCCCGACGGTGTGTTCGTCGTGGAGTGCCGGGTTCCGTCCGCGCAATCGCGTCCGGGACGCCAGTTCGTCGACGTTGAGGAAATCGGTCTCGACAGCGTCTCGCTGGACGTCTGCCGGTACGACCCCGTCACGCAGATCCTCGACGAGAACCACGTCACGATCGCCGCCGACGGCAACTCGTTCAGCCCGATCCGGGTGCGGCTGGCCCATCCACCGGAGTTCGACCTGATGGCCCGGATCGCGGGCCTGCGGCTGCGCGACCGGTGGGGCGGCTGGGAGCGCGAGCCGTTCACGGCGTCGAGCTGGCGCCACGTCAGCGTCTACACCCACCGCCGGTAGCGGCGTAGGCCGGCGGTCAGGACGTCAGGGTCGTGTGGAGGCGGCGGGCGCCCTTCAGCGTGGCGTCGAACGATGCCTCGGCGATGGCCTTGGTGAGGAAGTGGCAGATCCAGGTGACCATGAACGTGCCGCCGATCAGGATGGGCGCCCACGTCCAGGTCAGGTGGACGACGATCCGCTCGATGGCGGCCTGCGGGTCGGCGACCGGCTCCCAGCTGTTCAGGCGGGCCCAGCGGCCGAGGAAGACGCCGATCGCGCAGAGGGCGTGCGCGGCGATCGTGACGCGGCCCTGCCAGGCGCCGAGGCCGAGCCGGGCGAGGTGCCGGAGCGCGGCGCCGAGGGCCAGGTAGTAGGCCAGGAAGCCGGAGCCGATGAGCACCGCGTAGACGGGCAGGATGACGCTGACGACAGGCCCCCCGCGGTCGGCCGAGACGATGTCACCGCGCAGGTGGACCAGGTCGGTCACCACGTACGGCGCGTTCGGCAGGAACAGCACGAAAAGGACCAGCCCGGCCCACCAGAAGGGCGAGCGGGACAGTTGGTTGCCGCGGAAGAGCGCCCAGGCCAGCGCCACCGGGATCCAGGCCAGAAGGGTGTTCCAGCCCATCCACCAGATGTTGCGTTGGAGAACGTCGACCAGGTTCGGTGCCACTTGCTCCAGGACCCCCATGATTTACATCATGCATGAGAATCGTCGTCCTGTGCGGGAAAGGCGGCGCACGGTGCGCTTGCTGAAGCTCTTCTAGGACGAGGCACGAGCGGTATGGGACGGCGAGGTATTCCGTCTCGTCGTCGGTGCAGTGGGGCTTGTGAATGGCGACCGTCAGATGGTCGGCGAGCCGTGAGGGAGCGATATCGAGGTGGCGTGAATGGCCGAACGGCGAGCGCGCGGTGAACCGGGAGCCAATGTGTAACCGTCCGGCTGGTCGGCGACGCCCAGCCCCGTCCGCTCTGGATCCGGGTACCACCCAGGCGGTGTGCTCACCGGGCTCCGCCTCCCGTCGACGTCCGGGTCAAGGCTTGCGCACGCCGCGACTCAGCGTGAACGCGGTGGTCACAGCTT
Source organism: Spirillospora sp. (assembly GCA_050698635.1). Lineage (GTDB taxonomy): Bacteria > Actinomycetota > Actinomycetes > Streptosporangiales > Streptosporangiaceae > Spirillospora. The sequence continues at coordinate 2,039 of JBOHBY010000988.1, read as the reverse complement.
GGGGGTGAACGGGCGCCGGTGGGCGGGATCGTCGGGCTCGGCGAGGCCGCGCAGGGCCGTCTCGACCAGGACGATGCCCTGGAGGAGGGCGACGAGGCGGGCGCCCTCGCGGCGGTAGGTGTCCAGGACGGAGTCGATCCCGTGCGGCGGGACGACGTCGCCGAGGTCGACCCGCGCGGTGCGGAAGCCCTCGCGGGCCGCCTCGACGGACGCGTCGACGTGGTGCCGGGCCATGCGGGCGAGGGCGAGGGGGTAGCGGCGAAGCACGCCGTAGCGCCGGTACTCGGGCGGGACGAGTTCCAGCAGCCAGGTCAGCGCGGTGTCCTCGAAGCGGTCGGAGCCCGGTGGATGCACCTGCGAGGGCCAGCCGGGCGGAACGTGGGTGCTCACAACGGAAGGATAACCCGGATTCGAACGAATGTTCGAACGAATGTCACCCGGAGGGCGGGGCTCGGCGGATGCGGATCTTGCCGGACTCCAGGTCGTCGCGGACGCTGCCCGACCCCGTCTGCTCGTGGTCGTCCTTGCGGAGCAGCCGCTGCCGCTCCTGCTCCTCGACCTTGATCTTCTTCGAGCCCTCGAACACGGACGCGAGGTCCTCGAACATGCCGCCGCCGAAGCCGGCGCCGGTCTTGCCGTCGCCGCGGATCGCTCCCATCATGGTCGACTTGCCGGTCCCGTCGCGGGGCCACTCGACGGTCTCCTGCTCGGCGGGCTCGGCAGGGCGGTTGCCCATGGCGCGGCCTTTGACGCGCTTGCGGCGGCGAAAGGGTGGCTTCACACACTCTCCAACGCGATGAGTCTCCAGAATGATCCCGGCGGGCGTTCAGCTCGTGAACGACCAGCGGGTGGGAGATCCGGTGAAGTCTCCCTGGCGGAGCCCGAACACCCGCTGTGGCCGCACCGCGACGGTCGCGTTCACTTCCGGGTCCAGGAAGTCCACACGATATCGGGTGGCGTACTTGGCGTTGACCAGGTCGATGAACCGCTGCAGGTCCCGCTTCTCGGTGAGCACCTCCGCGAGCCCCTCGATGACGACCGGGTCCTCGGCCTCCTCCGTGGTGACCGTGACCCGCGGGTCCGCCCGCAGGTTCGCCATCTTCCGGGACGAGGCGCTACTGCTGAACAGCAGCGCCTCACCCGACCAGACGCCCCACACCGGCATGGCGTGCGGGCGCCCGTCCGGCCACACGGTGGACAGCCAGAAGTTGCGCGCGGTCAGCAGTTTCTCTTCGGCCCATGACCAGGGGAGCAGGCCGCTGCCCTCGTCCGGCCCCTGAAGGCCGTAACCGGGCATGTACGGACGTTCCGCGGTGGGCTCTGCGGGCTCCGGTTCCGCGGCGGCGCCGGAAGCCGACATGGCGTCTCCTCTCGATCGGGGTGCCCCCCGCCCATCGTTCCAGACCCCGGCACCCCCGAGTGACGCTCGTTGGGGACGGCTCCGGCGCGGTAGCCTGCGGGACGTGCGCCTTTCCCATGTCATCGAGCTTCTTGAGGAGTTGTATCCGCCGTCATGGGCGGAGCCCTGGGACGCGGTGGGGCTCGTCTGCGGCGACCCTGATCAGGAGGTCCGGCGGGTGCTGTTCGCCGTCGATCCGGTGGCCGCCGTGCTGGACGAGGCGCTCGAATGGGACGCCGATCTGGTCGTGACGCACCATCCGCTGCTGCTGCGGGGCGTGCACTCGGTGGCCGCGACGACGCCGAAGGGACGCCTCGTCCACCGGATGATCACGAACGGGGTGGCGCTGCACACCGCCCACACCAACGCCGACCGGGCCGATCCGGGCGTGTCGGACGCGCTGGCGCGGGCGGTCGGCCTCGCCGGGGCGCTGCGTCCGATGGTCCCCGCGGGCGACGATCCGCGCCGCGGCCTCGGCCGGATCGGGGAGCTGGACGCGCCCGTCACGCTGCGGGAGTTCACCGGGCGGGTGGCCGGGGGGCTGCCGTCCACCGCCTGGGGCGTCCGCGCGGCCGGTGATCCGGACCGGCCCGTCCGCACCGTCGCCGTGTGCGGGGGCGCGGGCGACTCGCTGCTCGAC
>JBOHBY010000987.1:0-4595 GCA_050698635.1 Spirillospora sp. | reverse complement strand
TGGTGACGCCGCCCGCCGAGAGCGACGCGCCCGCCGTCACCCCGGCCGTCGGCGGCGGGGAGCGGCAGGCCGAGCCGGAGCTGCCGCCGGTCGGACGGGCCGCCGACGAGGGCGGCACCGCGCGGATCACCCTGCGCCTGCCCGAGCACCTCAAACCGCGCGTTGAGGACGCGGCCGCCCGGCAGGGCATCTCCGTCAACGCCTGGCTGGTGCGCGCGGTCTCCGCCGCCTTCACTCACAACGCCCCCGGCGTTTCCGGCGCCGCCGGGGAGGCCGGTGCCGAACGTCCCGCCGGCACCGAGCCCGCCCCGCAGAGCGGACGCACCTTCACCGGCTGGGTCCGCTAGCCGTGGCCATGTCCGAACGCCCGGCCCGGACGGGCCGCGACGCAGCACCGACCACCCAAGGAGGGTTCGCGATGCCGACCTTCGACACGCCCGAGCCCGTTCAGGCCGTCATCGAGGTCTTCACCGGGTACGTCCGGATCAACGCCGGCGACCGCGCCGACACCGTGGTCGACGTCCGTCCGACCGACCCCTCCGAAGAGTCCAGCGTGCAGGCCGCCAAGCGCACCCGGGTCGAGTTCTCCGGGGGACGCCTGCTGGTGAGGGAGCCCCGGGCCAAGGGCATCGGGTCCTGGCTGGCCTGGCGCGGCGGGGTGGAGGTGGTCGTCGACCTGCCGTCCGGGTCCCGCGTGCAGGCGAGCGGGTCGGCGGACTTCCTCGGCACCGGCCGGCTCGGCGAGTCGGTCGTGCACAGCTCCAACGGCGACATCAGGTTCGAGCAGACCGGGCAGGCGGACCTGAAGGCCGCCAACGGGGAGATCGCCGTCGAGTGGGTGACCGGGTCCGCGGAGATCAAGTCGAGTCATGGCGCGGTCCGGCTCGGGACCGTGGACGGCGACGTCCTCATCAGGTCCGCGACCGGTGACGTCACCGTCGACCGGCCGCTGGCCGACCTCACCGTCAAGTCCGCCTACGGCCGGGTCAGGGTCGGCGAGGTCACGCGCGGTTCGACCAGCCTGGAGATCGGCTACGGCAAGGCCCACATCGGTATCGCGCACGGCGTCGCCGCCTGGCTCGACCTGCACTCCAAGCACGGGATGGTGCGCAACGCGCTGACCGCGTCCGACAGCCCCGGCGATGCCGGGAGCACGGCCGAGGTCCGGGTGCGCGCCAACTACGGGGACATCGACGTCCACCGCTCCTGACCCCTCGACGACGACAAGGAATTCCGGAAATGGCAGACGCGATCGTGGTCGAAGGGCTGACCAAGAGATACGGCGAGGTGAAGGCCCTGGACGGGCTGAACCTGACCGTCCCCGAAGGAAAGGTGCTCGCGTTGCTCGGCCCGAACGGCGCGGGGAAGACGACGACAGTACGGGTGCTGACCACGCTGCTGCGTCCCGATGAGGGGCGCGCGACGGTCGCCGGCTGCGACGTCGTCCGCGACGCCGCGCGGCTGCGCACGCGCATCGGGCTGTCCGGGCAGTACTCGGCCGTCGACGAGCATCTCACCGGCGCCGAGAACCTGGAGATGGTCGGGCGGCTCTACCACCTGGGCGCCAAGCGCAGCCGGGCGCGCGCCCGCGAGCTGCTCGAACGCTTCGACCTCGCGGACGCCGGCGGCCGCCAGGTGAAGGGCTACTCCGGCGGGATGCGGCGCCGGATCGACCTCGCCGCCGCGCTCGTCGCCGACCCGCCGGTGCTGTTCCTGGACGAGCCCAGCACCGGCCTCGACCCACGCGCCAGGGCGAAGCTCTGGAACGTCGTCGACGACCTCGTCGACGACGGCAGCACCGTGCTCCTGACCACCCAGTACATGGAGGAGGCCGAGCGGCTGGCCGACCAGATCATGGTCGTCGACCACGGGCGCGCGATCGCGCGCGGCACGTCCGACGACCTCAAGGACCAGGTCGGCGGCGACCGGATCGAGGTGACGGTGTCGACCCCGGCGGAGCTGGAGACCGCGCGGGACACGCTGGCGTGGCACGCCGTCGGGGCACTGCGCACCGACCCCGACGGGCTCCGCGTGACGGCCCCGGTCAGCAGCGGAGCGGACGCGCTGCGCGAGGTGCTCGCCCGGCTCGCCGACCAGCGGGTCGCGGTGCGCGACGCCGGGCTGCGGCGGCCCACCCTCGACGACGTCTACCTGGCCCTCACCGGCCACCGCACCGCCACCGCAGACGACGAACCCCTTGAGGGAATGGAGGCTGGCCGATGAACGCCCTCACCACGCCCCTCACCGACGGGTTCACGATCGCCCGGCGCAATGCCCTCAAGATAAGGCGGTCCCCGGACCTGCTCGGCGCCACGATCATGTTCCCGATCGTGTTCGTGCTGATGTTCGCCTATGTCTTCGGCAGCGTGATCGACGTCCCGGGAATGTCGTACAAGGAGTTCCTGATCCCGGGGATCTTCGTGCAGGCGGTGATCATGGGCGGGCAGAGCACCGGTTACGCGCTGACCCTCGATTTGCAGAAGGGCATTTACGACCGGTTCCGTTCGCTGCCCATGGCGCGTTCGGCGGTACTCATCGGGCAAACCGTCGGCGACCTGCTGATGAACGTCAGCAGTCTTGTCGTCATGGCGTTGATGGGCCTGCTCGTCGGGTGGCGGACGCACGCCCCGTCCTACAAGGTCGCCCTGGGTTTCGGGCTGCTGCTCCTTTTCGCCTACGCGTTCTCGTGGGTGACGGCGGCCGTCGCACTTTCCCTCAGGACGCCTGAGAGTTTCAACAACATCGCGACCATGGTGTCGTTCCCGCTGATGTTCGTCTCCAACGCTTTCATCGACAGCTCGAAGCTGCCCACGCCACTGCGCGTCGTCGCCGACTGGAATCCCGTCTCGACGTTCACGCAGGCCGTGCGGGAACTGTTCGGGAACACCGACGCGGCGCTGAAGACGTCCTCGGCCTGGCCGATCGAGCACGCGGTCGTGGCCTCGCTGCTGTGGATCGCGGCGATCCTGCTGGTGTTCGTCCCGCTGGCCACCCGCCTTTACAAGCGCGCCGTCAGCGGCTGAACGGGCCGTCATCACCGGCTGTCACCGCTCCTGGCTCAGGCGTGTGCCTGTGCTACCTTGTGGGCCACGTAGACCTTCCCATCTTGCCGAGGGTATGGGATCCGTGGACTCGCAATGGAGAATCCCCTTGTCGTAAGGGCGTCCCCCGCCGAGCAGCATTCGACTTTCAGACCGCTTTCTTTTTCGTGGGTACTGGCGCTCTTCACGGTCACCCTCGGAATGTGGATCGGGCTTCTCGCGGCCGCGCAGGTTCTGCTGCCGAGCCAGATAGCGGTGATCGACCCGGAGCATAAGGTCTGGGCGATGGGCGCGGTGACGGCCGCCGGCGCGGTCGCGGCGGTGCTGACCGGGCCGCTCGTGGGCGCGCTTTCCGACCGGACGAAATGGCGGTTCGGAAAACGCCGTTCCTGGGTCATCGGCGGCACCGTGTTCTGCGCCGTGGCGCTTCTTCTGCTGCCATTGCAATCGTCGATCATCGCGGTCGGGATCTGCTGGACGATCGTGCACGGCGGTGTGGGCGGCATTTCCGCGGCGCTGTGCGCGGTGGTCCCCGACCGCGTGCCCGTCGAACGGCGCGGGACGGTCTACGCCGTCGTCGGGTTCGCGCAGCCGCTCGGGCTGGTGCTCGGGACGCTGGTGGTGTCCGGCCTGTCCTTCCGGGACGGGTACCCGGTCGTCGCCATTCTGGTCGGGCTGCTCGCCGTCCCCTACGCGTTCATCGGACGCGACGTCCCCGTCCCACCCAAACAGCCCGAACAACCTGCCCAGCCGAAACAGCCGCGCGCAAGGCGGCGGCTGGTCGGCCCGGTGGCGGGGCTGGGGCCCGACTTCGCCTGGGCCTGGGGCGGACGGTTCATGGCCCAGTTCGCGACGTCGCTGGCGACCGTCTACCTGCTCTACTTCCTCCGCGACGAGATCAAGGTGAGCGACCCGGCCCAGGGTGTCGCGGTGCTCAGCCTGATGTTCACCGCCGGGATCATCGTCGTCGGCCTGCTGATCGGGCGGGCGTCCGACCGCGTCGGGCGGCGCAAGGTCTTCGTGATCGTCGCCGCGTTCCTCATGGCCGGCGGGCTGACCAGCATGGCGCTGGTCTCCACCTGGGCCGTGGCGGTCGTCGCCGCTGCCGCGCTCGGCGCCGGATACGGCGCCTACTTCGCCGTCGACCAGGCGCTCGCCACGCAGATCCTGCGCAACGACAGCGACCGCGGGAAGGACCTCGGGGTGATGAACATGGCGGGCAGCGGGGCGGTCGCGGTCGCCCCGATGGTCGCCGCGGGCAGCGTCGACCTCGGTGGCTATACTCTGCTGTTCCTCCTGGCAGGAGCCATGGCTGTGGCGAGCGGGCTGCTGATCCAGCCGATCAGGTCAGTGCCGTGACAAGGCCGTAGGGATGGCCGTAGGGATGGGAGCGGAAGGCGTGTATTTCCGGGTCCTCGGCCCGCTGGCGGTCAGCGTGGGCGGGGTCGCGGTCGCGCCGCCCCGCTCCCCGGTGCTCCAGGGGCTGCTGGGCGTGCTGATCCTGGCGCGGGGCGAGCCGCTGCCGACCGGCCGGCTCGCCGAACTCGTCTGGAC
>JBOHBY010000986.1:0-2045 GCA_050698635.1 Spirillospora sp. | reverse complement strand
GCCGCTAGGCGAGCCGAAGCGATGCAGCGATCGCGCGCAGTGCACGACGATGGAGGGCCCCCAGGCCCGAAGGAGGAGTGCACTGCCATAAACAGGGGTAGGGGGTTGGCGTGGATGGTGCGCAGTTTGCCCACGTGAAGCCGGTTCATCCGGGCATGCGACGCGCCGACGGTGAACGTTGACCCCACCCTGACCGGCACCTACCGTGCTGGTGGAACACCCGTGGTGTAATTCGTCAAACCCCCTTGACGAAGCGGCACGGGCTGATTTGGAGCCGGAGGTCCGCGTGGCGGTGAGCAGCGGCGAGGGCAAGGCGACCCCCGAGAGGCATATGGCGTCCCAGCGCGCCGGAGAGCAGGGGCTGCTCTTCGACACGCGGGTGTCGGCGCCGCCGGAGGATGTCGGTTATCGCGGCCCGACGGCATGCGCGGCGGCGGGGATCACCTACCGGCAGCTTGACTACTGGGCGCGGACGAAGCTGGTGGAGCCGAGCGTGCGGCCCGCGCACGGGTCGGGGAGCCAGCGGTTGTACAGCTTCCGCGACATCCTGGTGTTGAAGGTCGTGAAGCGGTTGCTCGACACGGGGGTGTCGCTGCAGCAGATCCGGACGGCCGTCAGCCATCTGCGTGACCGCGGGGTGCCGGATCTGGCCCAGATCACGTTGATGAGCGACGGTGTCAGCGTGTACGAGTGCACGTCGCCGGACGAGGTCGTCGATCTTCTGCAGGGCGGGCAGGGCGTGTTCGGGATCGCGCTCGGACGGGTGTGGCAGGAGGTGGAGGGCAGCCTCGCGGAACTTCCCGGTGAGCGCGCCGCCGCCGTGGACGACGCGTCCGGGCACCAGCACGACGAGCTCGCCAACCGGCGCCGCGCGCGCCGCACGGGATGAACACGGCACGGGATGATCACAGCGCCTCCTTGCGCTGGAGGTAGGTGAACGCTCCCCAGCCGGGCAGGACGGGCAGCCAGAGGGTGAGCAGCCGGTAGAGCAGGACCGCGGACGTCGCCGTCTCCGCGGAGAGCCCGGAGATCGTCAACGCCAGGGTGAGGGCGCCTTCGACGGCGCCGAGGCCGCCGGGTGTCGGCGCGGCGGAACCGAGCGCGTTGGCGGTGAGGAAGACCACCACCACGGACGTCAGCGGCAGTGATCCGCCGAACGCGCGGATCGAGGCGTCCAGGCACAGCACGAACGCGACGGTCAGGAGCAGGGTCCCGCCCACTCCGGTGGTGAGTTTCTTCGGGGATTGCAGGACGTCGACCACGCGGGGGACCACGCCGGAGAACATGCTCTTCAGCCGGGTCGTGACCTCGCGGCGGACGCGCGGGACCGTCAGCGCGAGCCCGGCGACGAGCCCGAGCGACAGCACGGCGATGACGACGGTGCGGGACGGCGCCAGGTCCTGTGTCGCCTTCGTCGTGGACCCGGTGAGGAACCCGAACAGGATCAGCAGCAGGATGTGCGTGACGAGGCCGACGAGCTGCGACGCGCCGACGCTCGCGACGGCCTGGCCGGGCCGCATCCCGGAGCGTTGCAGGTAGCGGGTGTTGACGGCGACCCCGCCGACGGCGGCGGGCGCGACGAGCTTGACGAACGACGCGGCGACCTGGGCGATGATCGTCCGTCCGAGGGGGAGTTTCTCCGGGACGAACCCCATCAGCATGAGCGCCGCCGCGACGTAGGTGAGCGCCGCGGCGCCCAGCGCGACCAGGACCCAGTACCAGCTGGCGGTGGCGGTCAGCGTCCCGAAGTTCAGGCTCGCGACCTGCGGGATGACGATGTACGCCGCGAACGACAGCGCCACGATGCTGAAGATCGTCCGGGGGCGGAAGCGTTCCAGCCTGGCGGGCGCGACCTCCGTCTCCGGCTTCAGCCGGACGATCTGCTCCCGGATGCGGGTCAGCAGGTCGCGGTCGTCGTCGTGGTCGTGGCGCAGCGCGGCCCGGGTCGTGCGCGACAGCGCGACCCGCTGGAGCAGCGGCACCACGGCGGCGAGGGCCTCCTCGCCGAGCACGCCCGCGGCGCTGCGGACGGCCCGTTCCGGGCC
>JBOHBY010000985.1:0-6540 GCA_050698635.1 Spirillospora sp. | reverse complement strand
GGTCTGGGTCGCGGCGGGTGGGTGGGCGACGGGTGGTGGGGGTGCGGTCTGCGGGGGTTTTGCTGCGGGTCGGGAGGCGGGGGCCCTTGGGTTTGGTGGGGGTGGGGGGTTTGCGGATGGCCTGGTGGGCCTTGCGGGTGGCGGCTCGGGCTCGGTTGACCGCGGCGCCGCCGGCTTTGCGGGGGCCCTTGCCGGTCTTCTTTAGGGTCTTCATGATTTTTTGGGCTAGGGCCTTGAGGCGTTTGCCGACGCCCTTGGTGGCCATGCCCAGGCGGATCATGAGGAAGTTGGCTATGAAGTCGAGGAGGGCCACTACGCCGGCGGCTACGAACTCGGCGAAGAGGCAGGCGGCTGGGCCTGCTTTGACTGCTTTGAGGAACTGCCAGAACTTGCTGAAGGCGGTGAGGATCGAGCTGATGCTCTGCCAGGCCGCCATCAGGCCCTGGCAGATCGTCAGGATCGCGCCGGCGGCGGGCATGAGCATCGAGATGACCTTCTCGATGACCAGGGAGATGATGATCATCGGGAGGGAGGCGATGATGGCGTCCCAGGCCATCTTGGCGATCTGCTTCATCGAGAGGCAGCCCTTGAGCAGGACGTTGATGACGGCCTTGCCGAGCCCGAGGATGCCTTCGACCTTGTTGTCGAACCAGGTCTTGACCGCTGTCTTGATCGCGCCCCAGAGGTGGTCGGTGACGCCGGTCTTCATCGCCGAGCCGGCCTTGGTGACCCAGCCGCCTGGGTCCGGGGCGATGTCGGCGATCAGTTCGGCGAACTGCGCTAGCGCGGCGATCGCTGCTTGAGCGAACTTGATTACTCCGTTGATGACGGTCTGGTAGATCTTGATGACGGTCTTGATGGCGAATTCGAGGACGCTCAGTAGGCCGTTGACGAGTTTCGCGAGGGTGTCTAGTAGGGCGTTGACTACTTTCTTGAGGCCGTCGGCCAGTGCGTTGACGGTTGCTATGGCCTTGTCGCGTAATCCCTCGATGGCTCGGCGGAACTTGTCGCGGAGTTCAGGGAACGCCGCCAGGAGGACGTCGCCTATGGCGATCAGGACGTCCGCAAGCACGTTGATCGCCTTGATGGCGAGGTCGCGGACGAAGTCGATGGCGGCGTTGGCGAACTTCTTGAAGCCGTCGATGATGCCGTTGACGACCTTGCGGGCCGCGTCGAAGATCGCGGTGACCGCTTTGAGTAGGCCTTCGAAGAAGCCCTTGACCTTGTCGGCGACCCAGCCCAGGAAGCCGCCTCCGTCGTCCTTCTTTTCTTCCTTCTTCTTCTCGGCTTCCTTCTCTGCTTTTTCTCGTTCGTTGTCGATTTGCTGGTTGTCTTGGTTCTTTTTGTCCTCTACATCCTTGTCTTTGTCGTTGCGGGCCTTGGTGATCTCCTTGTTTTTTTCGGTGTGTTCTTTCCCGGACTTCTTGTCGGCGTCCTCGATCTTTCGGTTTTGTTCGTCGCGCCATAGGCGGCGTTGGGTCGCTGCTTGTTCGGCGGCGCGGCCGCGTTCGGTGGCCTGTGTGGCGGCGTTCTGTTCGACCTGCTGATTGATCTCGGTCTGTTTTTGGCGTTTGGCGGCCTGCTCGTTTTGCTGGTGTTCTTTTTCCTTGGCCGTCATCTGGCTTTGGGCCTGATTTGCGCCGCTGCGGAGTTCTGCTCCCTTTTCCTGCTGGGCGACTGCGCCGACGCCTTCTTTGACGGGGGAGCCTGCCGTTATCGCTGGGCCGCGCCCTCTGGCGTGTGGGGCTGAGCCGACCAGTTGTTCGCTGGGCACGTTGGGGAAGATCTTGTCCTCGCCCATCGGCTTGGCGGCGTCCTCGCGGCCGGTGGTCTGGATCTCGGCCTGCTTCTCCTTGAGTGCCTTGGCCTGGTCGTCGGTGCGCCTCGGGTCGCTCTCGCCCTCAAGTCTGATCTTCGGTGCCGGACCGACGGTCTTGTTGCGCAGCTCCGGGTCGACGGTCGGCACGGCTTCGGCGGCGGCCTCGACGCTCTTGGCGTTCTCGGCGGTGATCTCCTGGTTCGCGGCGGGGAGGGGAGGCGGCGGGACGTTGGCGGCAGGTTGTTCTCCCTCGGCACGTTGGCCGCCCTTGGCTCTTTGTTTCGCTATCCGCTCTTCTGGGCCGATCTTTTCGACACGTCCCGTTACGGGCGTGGCGGGCGCGGCGGCTTTCGGTGGCGCTGATTGGGTTTGCGGTGCGCCTGAGGGGCGTTCTCTGGTCGGGCGGTTGGCGTCGAGGCGTTGTTGTTCTTGGGCGATCTTCTTGTCGGCGGCCTGGCCGACTGCTGGCATCGCCGCCTGTGCCTGGTCGGGAGGCAGCTTGCTTACCGTTTGGACGGCGGCTTTAGGGTCCTGTTGCGAGACGTCTGGGGGTTCGGGCTTCTTTTCTTCCTTCTTGCCGGGGCCGCCGCCTCCGCCACAGCCCTTGCCCTGGTCCTTTTCGGGGGCCGGGGGAGGCGGGGTGCACGCGCCGCCGTCCTTTTCCAGGGACGCCTCCGGTGAAGCCTTCGCGCCTTCGGGGGCAGGTGCTCCCATCGCCCCGGGAGCCGTGGACTGGTCGGCGGCCGGGCTGACGGCTGCTTGCCTTGCGGATGGCGCGCCGCCCGGCCCCGCCGCGGTCGTTGGGCCGGTGGGTTCGCTGCCGCCGATGTTGCCGCGGGGCGCTGCACCCGGACCGGTCTCCTTCGGCACCGTGCTCTTGGGCGGAGGGGCCTCGCGGTCGCTCTTGGGCGGTTCGGCCTCGCGGCGGGCGGCGGGGGACGGGTTACGGTCCTCTACCGGGGTCTTCTCCGGCCGCGCTCCGGCGGGTTGGAAGGCCGTGGCTCCGGGTGTGGAGGCGGGGGCGGTTGTTGTGGCGGGCTTGTCGGCGGCCGCGCCGGCCGGTTGTCCTCTGGATTCCCGGGCCGCTTCCTGTTCGGCCTGTTCCTTTCTCTCCTGCTGTTCCTCTTGGGCGTCCTTGGCGTCCGGTTTCTCGTCGGAGGTGGCGGCGTCGTCCTCGTCCCGTTGGGCGGCGTCGTCCTGGGCCTGCTGCTGCTCCGGGTCGGTCTTCGGTTCGGGCTCTTGTTCTTGGCGTTCTTTGTCCTCGGTCTCGGGGTCTGGGCCGACTTCCTGCTGGAGGGGTTGTTCCGGCCGCAGGTCCTTTTCCGTCCGGTCCGGGGCCTCGGACGCGGGGCCGCCCTCGGGCTTGGGCGCCTCGCCCTCGACCGGGCCGCGCTCCTCGCCGGGCGCCTTGGACTCGGTCTCCGGGCCTTCCTCGTCCTCCTCCTCGTCGGCCTCGTCCTCGCGGGCCTGCTCTACCTGCTCGGCCTTGGTCGGCGGCGGGGTCGGGAAGGTGGGCATGGGCGGCGGGGCGCCGTCCGGGGTGAGCCGGTCGGCGGTCGGGACGGACGAGACGTCCAGGTCGGTGGTCGGCAGGTAGTCCTCGGGTTTCAGCTCGGGCTCGCCCTTGCCGGTGCCGCCGTCCTTGGCCTGCTCGATGTCATCGCCGCCGATGTCCCTGTCGGCGCCCGCCTCCAGGCCGATCGGCTTCTCCTCGTCCCGGAGATCGCCGTCGTCCTCCTCGTGGACGTCGTGCTTGGTCAGGGCGCTGTCGCTCGCCTCGGCTCGCTCGTCCACCTTTTCCGGGCGGACGGGACCCGGACGTTCCTTCGCCTTCTTCTCGATGTCCTCGGGAGTGGAGCCGTGGGCCGGGTCTTGCTCGTCGTCGCGTCGTCTGCGCTTTTCGGCGCCGGGCTCGTTGGCCTGTTCCGGGTCCTGCTCCTCGCGGTCGCGCTGTTCCTTGCGCTCTTGTTTGGTCTGTTCGGTCTCGTCCTGGCGGGCTTCCGCCTGCTCCGCGTCGGCGCGGTCGGCCTCGTCGCGTTCGGTGGTCTGCTCCGCCTCTTCCTGCTGTTCTTCCTTCGCGGCGACCGCGCGGTCCTGGGCGAGTTCGTCCTCTTGTGCTGTGCGGGCGGCGGCCTCTTGTTTCTCTGTGGCGGCGTCGCGTTGTGCTGTGCTCTGGTGGGTGGCCCGCTTTTGGTTCCGGTCTGTGGTGTCTTTCTTCTCTTGGCGGGTGTCTTCTTTTTGTTTGGCTGCGGATTGGCGGTCGCCTTGCGTTGTGCGGGCTTGCGAGGTGTGTTCGGCTTCCCGTTCCTCGGCCAGGTCGGGCAGCGGGCCGGGTATGGACGACGGCTGGAACCCGGGCGGGAGCGTCTCGGCCTCTTCGGCGAGTGTCAGGATCCGGTCGTACTCGAAGCTGAACAGCCGCGTCTCCAGGTGTCCGAGCACCGAGTCCCGCAGCTCCGGTGACATCCGGGCCAGCTGGAGCCGGACCCGGCCGGACAGGTCGGACGGGTCGCCGCGCAGCGACCGCAGCACGCCGTTCGCCAGCCGGTCCGTCAGCGTGACCGGGTCCAGGTTCTCCGCGCGCATTCGGTCGGCGTCGACGGTCGCGTAGCGCATCCATCCCGGGGTGGCCGTCCGCTCGGGATCGGTGTCGGACGTAAGGGTTTCGCCGTTCCGGACGAGGTCGCGTGCCGTCGTCTCGGCCTCGCGTTCGGCGGGATCGTGCGGCAGGCTCACCGCGCCGACGTCGCGTCCGGCGCGCAGTGCGCCGAGGCCGTCCGGGTTCTGGATTGTGTGCAGCAGTTCGTGTGCCAGCAGCCGCCGCCCGCTCGGGGTTCCCGGCTGGTAGACGCCCTGGCGGAAGAAGATCTCCTGGCCGACCGCGACCGCGTCGGCGCCGAGCGTCTCGGTCAGCGCGGCCGCGTCGCGGTCGGTGTGCAGCCGGACCCGGCTGAGGTCGTGGCCGAGCGTCTCTTCGAGTTCGCGCCGTAAGCCCGGGTCGAGAGGCTGGCCGGCGCCGCTGACAATGTCCTTCGGCTCGGGCGCGCGCGCCTTCGCGGCGCGTTCCCTGCGCCGCCTCCGGGCCGCCGCCTGCGCCGACTTCGTGTCCTGGACGGGGGTCGAAGTGCTCACCGCGCCCCCGCCTTCCCGGACAGACCGGCGTGCACGGCCCTGGCCAGTGCCCTGCCCAGCCGTTCCGGCGAGGTGGTGGCGGGCAGCGGCGGCAGGCCGGTCAGCGCGTCCACGCTCCGATTTCCGTCGGTGGACGGCGGTGACGCGATGCCGCGGGCCCGGACGAGGCGGCCGAGCTCCCGCTGGAACGCCGCCGACACCAGGTCGGGGTCGACCCGGTGGTCGAAGCCGTCGAACACCAGCTCGCCGATTTCCACGGTCAGGTTTCGCACTACACCCATCCGCGCACCTCCGATGGGGACAGCGAGCGCTCCAGCTTCTGGTATTCGGTGCGCGCCGCCGCGAGCAGGTGCCGCATCCGCAGCCGGTCGCCCTCGTCGGCCGCGAGGAACGCGCCGGACAGCGCGATGTTGCGGATCGAGCCGCCCGCCACCGTCAGTTGCGCGAGCCGCTCGTGGTCGATGCCTTCGGTGGGTGTCTGGGACGGCAGCACGCGGCGCCAGATCCGCGCGCGTTCCCGTTCGCTGGGGAATGGGAAGTCGACGACGAACCTGATACGGCGCAGGAAGGCGGTGTCGAGCGCCTTCTTCATGTTCGTGGTCAGGACTGCCAGGCCCCGGTACGCCTCCATCCGCATCAGCAGGTAGCTGACTTCGAGGTTGGCGTAGCGGTCGTGGCTGTCCTTGACCTCGCTGCGCTTCCCGAACAGCGCGTCGGCCTCGTCGAACAGCAGCAGCGCGCCGCCGCGTTCGGCCGCGTCGAAGACCTTGCGGAGGTTCTTCTCGGTCTCCCCGATGTACTTGCTGACCACCTGCGACAGGTCGATGACGAACAGGTCCAGGCCGAGTTCGTTCGCCATGACCTCGGCCGCGAGGGTCTTGCCGGTGCCGGAGCTGCCCGCGAACAGTGCCGTGACGCCGAGGCCATTGCGCAGCGTCCGCGCGAAGCCCCATTCCTGGTGGACGATGCCGCGGCGGCGTGTGTGCGCGACGATCTCGCGCAGGATCCGCGACTGCGGTTCGGCGAGAACGAGGTCGTCCCACCCGGCGACGGGTTCGATGCGGCGGCCGAGCTCGTCCAGGCCGATCCGGGCCTCGGTGAGCCCGGCCCGCCAGGCGAGCGTCGCGGCGTCCAGGGTGCCCGCGCCGTCCGGGGTGCCTGTGGCGTCCGGGTTGCCTGTGGCGTCCGCCGAAGCGGACAGGTCGCGGCGCACCGCGGCGGCGGCCGACCTGACCGTGTGCGGCGGCAGCTGGAACTGCGCGACCAGCGACCGCAGCCGCTCGTCGGTGATCTCCGGCAGGTCGGCGAACGCGTCCGCCCAGACGGTGACCTGTTCCTCGTCGTCGAGCCTGGGGACGGCGACGCGCTCGCCGGTCCTCATCGGGCCGGCGTCCTCACCCGCGGTCCCGGTTCGCCCCGGGCCGTCGCTTGCGACCACGAGCGGTACGGCGGCGGCGCCGATGAACGCGTCGGCGGCGGCGTGCTGGTCCCGGTCCAGCTCGCCGACCGCGATCAGCAGGGCGGCGGGCAGCAGGATCGCCTCCCGCTGCCAGAGGCGGGCCAGCCGGTCCCGCTCGGCGGGGTCGCCG
>JBOHBY010000984.1:0-6749 GCA_050698635.1 Spirillospora sp. | reverse complement strand
CGATCGCGCGCAACCCGCTGGCCAGCCCGGACGTCCTCGGCATCACCGGCGGCGCGGGCGCGGTCGCGGTGTTCCTGGTGACGGTGTCGGGCGGCGCGTCCGCGGCGATCGCCGGGACCGTGGGGCTGTCCGTCGCGGCGCTGGCGGGCGGGCTCGGCACCGGGCTGCTCGTGTACTTCCTGGCATGGCGGCGCGGGATCGACGGCTTCCGGCTCATCCTCATCGGCATCTCGATGAACGCGCTGATGCAGGCGATCACGAGCTGGCTGCTGGTCACGGCCGACATCAGGGACGTCGCCCGTGCCCAGGCCTGGCTGATCGGCTCGCTGGACGGACGCTCATGGGAGGACGTCCGCGTCGCGCTCTGGTGCGGGGTCGTCCTGCTGATCGTCGTGATGGTGGCCGCGTTCCAGTTCAGGCCGCTGCACCTCGGCGACGACGTCGCGGCCGGGCTGGGCGTCCGGTACTCGGCCGTCCGGGCGATCATGCTGCTGTGCGCGGTGCTGCTGGCCGGTGTCGCGGTGAGCGCGGCGGGCCCGGTCCCGTTCGTCGCGCTCGTGGCGCCGCAGGTCGCGATGCGGCTGGCGCGCTGCCCGACGCCGCCGCTGGTGGCGTCCGGCCTGCTGGGCGCGCTGCTGCTGATCGGCGCCGACCTGGTGGCGCGCACGGCGCTGAGCGTCACGCTCCCCGTCGGGGTGGTCACCGCCGCGATCGGCGGGCCCTTCCTCGTCTACCTGCTGGTGCGGGCGAACCTCCGCCAGTCGACGCGGGGTTAGCCGATGCCGACCGAGCAAAGGAGATCCTGTGAGCGCTGCTGAGCACACCGCCGGCACCACCGGCACCGAGGCGCCGCTGGCGGCGCGCGGCGTCACCGTCGGGTACGGCGGCCGGACGGTCCTCGACGGCCTCGACGTCGCGATCCCGCCCGGCGTGATCACCACGATCATCGGGCCCAACGGCTGCGGGAAGACGACCCTGCTGCGGACGCTGTCGCGGCTGCTCAGGCCGTCCAGCGGAACGGTCGTCCTGGACGGCGAGGACATCGTCAGGCTGAAGACCAGGGACGTCGCGAAGAGGCTCGGTCTCCTCCCGCAGGCTCCGGTCGCGCCGGACGGGCTGACGGTCGCCGACCTCGTCGCCAGGGGACGCCATCCACACCAGAGCTGGCTGCGGCAGTGGTCGTCGGACGACGCCGCCGTCGTGGAGCGCGCGCTGGCCATGACCGGGGTGTCCGACCTGGCGGACCGTCCGGTGGACGCGCTGTCCGGCGGCCAGCGGCAGCGCGTGTGGATCTCGATGACCCTGGCGCAGGGCACCGACCTGCTCCTGCTGGACGAGCCGACCACCTACCTCGACCTGGCGCACGCGATCGACGTCCTCGACCTGGTCGACGACCTGCACGAGTCGGGCCGCACCGTGGTGATGGTCCTGCACGACCTCAACCTGGCGGTGCGCTACAGCGACAACCTGATCGTGATGCGGGCGGGGTCGATCCTGGCGCAGGGGCACCCCCGGGACGTGATCACCGCTGACCTGCTGGACGAGGCGTTCGGGCTGCGCGCCGAGGTGATCCACGATCCGGTGGGGGACCGTCCGCTCATCGTCCCGATCGGGCGCACCCACGTCCTGCCCGCTCATTCCGGTCAGCCGGACCCCGTCGTAACGGACGATCAGCTTTAGGTTAGGCTGCCCTTACCTTCGCAGGAAGAACAAAGGATTTCGCATGCCCCTCCCCCGAACGCCCCGTCCACGGACACGTCCGAAATCCCGGCGGCGGCTGGCCGCACTGCTGTCCGCCGTGACGCTCGGCGCGACCCTGCTCGCGGGCTGCGGCTCCGACTCGTCCGACGACGACCCGAGCGGCGGCAACGGCGGGGCGGCGGCGGGCGGCGTCTTCCCGGTCACCGTGGAGCACGCGTTCGGGTCCACGAAGATCACCGAGGCGCCGAAGCGGGTCGTGTCCGTCGGCTACACCGACGACCAGGCCATCCTGGCGCTCGGCACCAAGCCGGTCGGCATGGTCGACCAGTATCCGAACCCGCCGGGCAAGTCCCCCGACATCAACACCCAGTGGCCCTGGGTCAAGGACAAGTGGGGCGGCACCACGCCCGAGGTCGTCATGAACAACGGCGACACCGGCCCCAACTTCGAGAAGATCGCCTCGCTGCGCCCCGACCTGATCATCGCGGTGTACTCCGAGATCGACCAGGCCGCCTACGACAAGCTCTCCAAGATCGCCCCGACCGTCGGCCGGACGAAGACGGAGAAGGAACCGTTCAGCGCGCCGTGGCAGGACAACGCGGTGCACATCGCCAAGGCGCTCGGCAAGGAGGCCGAGGGCACCAAGCTGGTGCAGGGCATCCAGGCCAAGCTCGACGCGGCCCGCAAGGAGCACCCGCGGTTCGCGAGCCAGACCGCCGTCGCGGTCTCCTGGTACAAGGACTCCGTCGCGCCGTTCACCACCACCGACGTGCGCGGACGGCTGCTGTCCGGCATCGGCTTCAAGGGCGCCACCGAGGTCGACAAGATCGCGGGCGGCAAGTTCTTCACGGTGCTGTCCCCCGAGCGCATGGACCTCATCGACGTCGACCGGATCTTCGTCATCAACGACAAGGCCGACCAGGAAGCGCTGAAGAAGTTCCAGCTGTTCGCCAACCTGTCGGCTGTCAAGGGCGGGAAGGTGTCGTACCTGCTGGACAGCGAGGGCCCGGCGGTCGGCGCGGCCATGTCGCAGGGCACGCTGCTGTCCCTGCCGTACGCGATCGACGAGCTGGTCAAGGCAGCAGCCGGCCAGGGGTGAGCACCGCCGACACGGCCGCCGCCCCGACAGCGGAGAAGTTGCGGACGGCGTCCGGACGCGAGGCCACCCGCTGGGTCACGACGCACCTGCGCGGCGTTCCTTGGCTGACGTCGGCGACCGTCCTGACGACGGTGGCCGGGGCGGCGCTCCAGGTGCTGCCGGTGCTGCTGCTCGGCCGGGTCGCCGACGGCGTGATCGAAGGCGAACCGCAGTCGGTGCTGGTCACGATCGGTGCGCTGATGGTGGGCGCCGCGCTGCTCGGCGCGGCGGCCACCGCCGCGTCCGACTACCTGATCGGACGGCTCGGCGCCGACCTGCTGGCGCGGCTCAGGGAGGCCGCCGTCCGGGCGGTGCTGGGCATGCCGAGCGCGCGGATCGAGCAGGTCGGACGCGGCGACGTGCTGTCCAGGGTCGGCGACGACGTGGCCGTGGTGTCCAAGGGCATCAGGACGGCGATCCCCACGGTCTTCTCGGCGGGCGTGCTGGTCGTCATCGCCACCGCCGGAATGTTCGGCCTGGACTGGCGGCTCGGCCTCGCGGGCGCGGGCGCGCTGCCCGCGTACGCGCTGGCGCTGCGCTGGTACCTGCCCCGGTCGGCGCCGCTCTACCAGCGGCAGCGGGCCGCACAGGCCGACCGGACGCAGGCACTGATCAGCGGCCTGGACGGGATCGACACCGTCCGCGCGTACCGGCTGGAGGACGCCTTCCGGGAGAAGGTCACCGCCGAGTCGTGGCGCGTGCGCGATCTCGGCATCGAGGTGTTCCGGTTCTTCGGACGGTTCGTCGGCCGGGAGAACCGCGCTGAGTTCATCGGGCTCGTCCTGATCCTCACGGTCGGGTACGCGCTGCTGGAGGCGGACGCCGCGACCCTCGGCGAGGTGTCGGCGGCCCCGCTGCTGTTCCACCGGCTGTTCAACCCGCTGGGCTCCATCATGTTCACCTTCGACGAGGCGCAGAAGTCGGGCGCGAGCCTGACGCGGCTGGTCGGAGTCCTGGGCGAGAGCGCGGAGGAGCGGCTCGTGGGCGACCCGGCCGTCCCGCCGCCCGGCGCCACCGCGTACCCGGTGACGGTGCAGGGACTGACCTTCACCTATCCCGGCGGCGACGAGCCCGTCCTCCGGGACGTCGACCTGACGATCCCGGGCGGTGGCTCGCTCGCGCTGGTCGGGGCGACGGGCGCGGGCAAGTCGACCCTGGCCGCACTGGTCGCGGGCATCGGCACCCCGCAGGCCGGAGCGGTGCACATCGGACCGGCGGACCTGGCCGACCTGGACGAGGCCGCCGCCCGAACCCTGGTGAGCATCCTGACGCAGGAAACACACGTCTTCTCCGGGCCCCTGGCCGACGACCTCCGCCTGTCGGCCCCCGACGCCACCGACACCGAACTGGCAGCCGCGCTGCGCACGGTCGGCGCGGCCGAATGGGTCGACGCGCTCCCCGGCGGCCTCGCCACCAGGGTCGGTGAAGGAGGCGAGCGCCTGGACGTCACCAAGATCGCCCAGATCGCCCTCGCCCGGCTCGTCCTGGGCCGCGCGCCGGTCGTCGTCCTGGACGAGTCGACCGCCGAAGCGGGCAGCCAGGGCGCCGCGGAACTCGAACGGGCCGTCCTCGCCGCGTGCCGGGGCCGCACCACACTCTTCGTCGCGCACCGCCTGACGCAGGCGATGGCCGCCGACCAGATCGCCGTCCTGGACGCCGGACGCGTAGTAGAGCAGGGAACCCACGAAGAACTGCTGGCCCAGGACGGCCGGTACGCGCGCCTGTGGCGAGCCTGGCGAGAAGGCAGTTAGGCAGCACCGGACCCCATGACCACACCCCCCGGCAAGCAGCAGCCCACCCCCACCACGGGCTCCGCGATCCTCCGTTCCGCGCTCCGCCGCAATGTCGGCGCGATGACGCGGGGCACCGTCCTCATGAGCATGTACCAGGCGGGCGAGACCGCCTTCCCCATCGCGCTCGGGCTGATCGTCGAGCACACGATGCGGGACCGGAGCCTCGGCGCGCTCGGCCTGTCGATCGCCGCGCTCGCCGTCATCATCACGACGGTGTCGTTCTCGTGGCGGTTCGGGATGCGCATCCTGCAGAAGGCCAACACGACGGAGGCGCACCGCTGGCGGGTGGAGGTCGCCTCGCGCGGCCTCCAGCCGGTGGCGAGGGACGTCGACCTCAAGTCCGGAGAGGTCCTGACCATCGCGACCGAGGACGCCGACCAGACCGCCGACATCATCGAGGTCGTGCCGCTGCTGCTCAGCTCGCTCGTCGCGGTGCTGGTCGCGGCGGTCGCGCTGGGTCTGGCGAGCGTCCGGCTCGGCCTGCTGGTGATCGTCGGGACGATCGCGATCCTGACGATCCTGAGCGTGCTGTCCAGGCGGATCGGCTCCGGCACCCGCGAGCAGCAGGCCAGGGTGGCGCGGGCGGGCGCGAAGGTCGCCGACCTGATCACCGGGCTGCGCCCGCTGCGCGGCTTCGGCGGCAACCACGCGGCGTTCCGCTCCTACCGGACGGTCAGCGCGGAGGCCAAGCACCAGGCGGTCATCGTCGCGCGGGCGAACGGCGCGTACGCGGGCGCCGCGCTCGCCCTCAACGCGCTCCTCGCCACCGCCGTGACGCTCACGGCGGGACGGCTCGCGTTCCAGGACCAGATCACCATCGGTGAGCTCGTCATGGCGGTCGGGCTGGCGCAGTTCATCATCGAGCCGTTGAAGCTGTTCTCGCAGATGCCGACCTACGTGATGATCGCCCGCGCCTCGGCCGAACGGATGGCCCTGGTGCTGGCCGCCCCACCCGTCACGACCCCGGGCCGCGAACATCCCGAACCGGGCGGCGACCTGGCGGTCGACGGCGTCCGGTACGGGTCGCTGAACAAGCTTCGGTTCACGGTCTCCCCCGGCGAGTTCGTCGCGATCGCCGCCTACCAGCCGCGCGCGGCCGCCGACCTCGCGGCGGTGCTGGCGGCCAACGTCCCGCCGAGCGCGTACGAGGGCACGGTGCGGATCGGCGGACGCGAGACGTCCGACCTGTCGATCGAAGCCCTGCGTGAACACCTGCTCGTGAACCCCTACGACGGGGAGATCTTCGCGGGCACGCTCCGCACGAACATCGACCCGTCGGACACCGGGCGGATGGTCGGCGAGGCGGTCGAGGCGTCCATGCTGACCGACGTCGTCGCCCTCCACCGCGACGGGCTCGACCACCCCGTCCGGGACCGGGGCGCGAACCTGTCCGGCGGGCAGCGGCAGCGGCTGTCGCTGGCCCGTGCCCTGGCGGCCGACGCCGACGTCCTCGTGTTGCACGACCCGACGACAGCCGTCGACGCCGTCACCGAACAGCTCATCGCGCGCGGCATCGCGAAGCTCCGCCGGGGCCGCACGACCATCGTGATCACCAGCAGCCCGCCCTTCCTGGACGCCGCCGACCGCGTCCTCGTCCTGGACGGCGGCGTCATCACCACCGAGGACACCCACCGCAACCTCCTACACTCCGACGACACCTACCGGCTCGCCGTGGCCCGCTGATCCCGAGCCCGAAAGGAAGACGAATGCGCGTCGCCATCCTCGACGACTACCAGGGCGTCGCACTCCAGGCGGCCGACTGGTCCACGGTCCCGGCCACGATCGACGTTTTCCGCGAAGCGCTCGGCGGCGAGGACGCGGTGGTCGCGGCGCTGCGGCCCTACGACGTGCTCGTGACCATGCGCGAGCGGACGAAGCTGCCGAAGAGCGTCCTCGAACGCCTGCCGAACCTGCGGCTGATCACCGTGACCGGCGGCCGCAACCCTTCGATCGACATCCCCGCCTGCGCCGAACTGGGCATCACCGTCAGCGGCACCGAGCCGCTCGGCGAAGGCGGCACGGCCGAGCTGACCTGGGCGCTCATCCTCGCCGCCGCCAAGGGGCTGCCCGCCGAGCTGGCGAGCGTCCGCGCGGGCGGCTGGGCGACGGGCGTCGGC
>JBOHBY010000983.1:0-3188 GCA_050698635.1 Spirillospora sp. | reverse complement strand
CCACTGCTCCGCGCCGGCTTGGGCCTCGGCGGCTCGGGTTGCAAGGCGGCCTGCGCGGCCAGTTCCGTAAGCCGACCGCGCCCTTGCGCCTCCCAGGACGGCCCGTACGCCGACACCGCCGCGTTCTCCAACGCGTCGAGGTAGTCGGCAGCCGTGGCGGGCCGCCCTGCCGGATCTTTCGCGAGCCCCTGGTGGACGAGCTCGCGCAGCGGCCCGGGAACCTCCTCCGCCGGGATCGGCGCCTCCCGGTGCAGCCGCGCCATGTTCCGTCCGGCGAACGGGGGACGTCCGGTGAGGCACTCGTAGAAGATCGCGGTGGCGGCGTACAGGTCGGTGGCGACGCTGGCGGGCGCGCCGTCCCACAACTCAGGCGCCGCGTACGCCGCGCCTGACTGCGCCTCCGTCCCGGGGGACGACGTCGCGAAGTCGGTGAGCCGCGCGTTGCCGTCCACGTCGATCATGATGTTGGCCGGACGCAACGCCCCGTGCACGGGCACCCCGTGCTCGTGCGCCGACGCGAGCCCGAGCAGCGTCCCGCCGAGCATGGACAGCGCCGCGAGCGGCCCCGCAGGACCCTGCGCCCCCAGAACACGCCGCAGGCTGACCCCGTCCACGTACTGCATGACGATCGCGGCGCCGTCCGGGGCCTCCACGAAGTCGTACAGGTCGACCACGTTGGGGTCCTCGAGCTGGGACAGGGCGCGCGCGGACGCGCGGAACCGCGCCAGGAACGCCTCGTCGGCGAGCGGCGCACCGCCGAGATACTTGATCGCGACCCTCGTACTCGTCAGGTCGTCGACCGCCAGCACCACCCGGCCCGCGGCGCCGCCACCCAGCTCGCGCTCGTGGGTGAAGCCCGGGACCGTCCACCCGTTGACCACGGTGAAGCCATCCCTCCAATGTCGTACTTGGTGGAATATCGGCCCGTACCCGGCGAGGTCAAGGCAAGTTCCCGAACTGCAACTGAGAGACTGAATCGATGACTGGTATCGATCACTCCCAGGACTTGTTCGATCGGGCGGTGCGGGTGGTGCCCGGTGGTGTGAACTCTCCGGTGCGGGCGTTCGGGGCCGTCGGCGGGACGCCGCGGTTCATGGCGTCGGCGCGCGGGCCCTATCTGACGGACGCCGACGGCAACGAGTACGTCGATCTGGTGTGCTCGTGGGGGCCGCTGATCCTCGGGCACGCGCATCCGGCCGTCGTCGAGGCGGTGCGGGACGCGGCGGGGCGCGGGACGTCCTACGGCGCGCCGACGCCCGGTGAGGTGGAGCTGGCCGAGGAGATCGTCTCGCGGACGCCGGTGGAGAAGGTCCGGCTCGTCAACTCGGGGACCGAGGCGACGATGTCGGCGATCCGGCTGGCGCGCGGGTTCACCGGACGCACCAAGATCGTGAAGTTCGCGGGCTGCTACCACGGCCATGTCGACGCGCTGCTCGCGGCGGCAGGGTCCGGTGTCGCCACGTTCGGACTGCCTGACACGCCAGGCGTTACCGGGGCGACTACGGGTGACACGCTGATCCTGACTTACAACGACGTCGCGGCTGTGGAGACGGTTTTCCACGAGCACGGCACCGACATCGCCTGCGTCATCACTGAGGCCGTGCCGTGCAACATGGGCGTGGTGCCGCCGCTGCCGGATTTCAACGCGCTGCTGAAGCGGCTCTGCGAGCGCTATGGCGCGCTGTTGGTGATGGACGAGGTGCTCACCGGATTCCGTGCGTCGCCGTCGGGGTGGTACGGGATCGAGGGCGTGCCGGGTGACCTGATGACGTTCGGGAAGGTGATGGGCGGCGGGCTGCCCGCGGCCGCGTTCGGTGGGCGCGCCGAGATCATGGACCAACTCGCCCCTGCCGGGCCCGTCTATCAGGCGGGGACGCTGTCGGGGAATCCGCTGGCGACCGCTGCTGGGCTCGCCACGCTGCGGCACGCGACAGGTGAGGTGTACGCGGCGGTCGACCGTGCGGCGGAGGTCGTGTCGAAGGCCGCCTCGGACGAGCTGACCCGCGCGGGCGTGCCGCACTCGGTGCAGAACGCGGGCAATCTGTTCTCGGTCTTCTTCACTGGGGAGAAGGTCGGCGACTTTGCCGCGGCGCAGCGTCAGGACGCCAAGGCGTACGCCGCGTTCTTCCACGCCGCTTTGGAACGTGGTGTGCATCTGCCGCCGTCCGCGTACGAGGTGTGGTTCCTGTCGGCCGCGCATGACGAGGAGGCTCTCGGACGCGTCCTGGACGCCCTCCCGCACGCCGCCCGAGCCGCCGCCCAGGCGTCGTCTTAGGTCGTCCTAGGTCGTCCTAGGAGGCGCGGTCCTGGAGCGCTCTGAACGCGCTCAGGGCCGCCGCGACGGATTCGGGACGCGGTGCGTGCAGCGGAGCGCGCACCGCGGGCTCGTCGATCAGCCCTTCCTCGGCCAGGCATGCCTTGAGGACGGCCGGGGACGGTTCGCTGAACAGCGCGTCCGCCATCGGGAGCAGCGCGTTGTGGGTCGCGAGCCCGCACGAGGTGTCGCCGTCCCTGGCCGCACGGGCCATCGCGGCGTACGCGGCGGGGGCGAGGCAGGCGGACGCGGTGACGCCCCCGGACGCCCCGAGCAGCATCATCGGATAGGCGTAGATGTCGTCCCCGCACAGAATCCCCTTGTCTGGACGGGACGCCAGCAGCGCGAGGGTGTCGTGGTCGACGGCGCCCGCGCACTGCTTGACGGCGGTGACGGTGTCGAGCGCCAGGATCTCCAGGAGCGTGTCGGTGCGCAGCGGCTTTCCCGTCCGGTAGGGGACGTTGTACGCGACGAGCGGCACGTCCACCGCCGCTCCGACGGCGGCGAAATGGTCGATGACGCCTTCGTCCGTCGGGCGCAGGTAGTACGGGACGACGACGAGCAGCGCGTCCGCGAGCGGGGCCCGTTCGCGGGCCTGCCGGATCGAGTCCTCGGTGCCCATCGTCCCGGCGCCGACGGTCAGCGGCGTGCCGTGCTCGATCGAGACGGCGCGGCACACCTCCAGGACCGTCCGCTGCTCGGCGGCGCTCAGCAGGGCGCCCTCGCCGGTCGTGCCGAGGGCGACGAGGCCGGCCGCGCCGTTGTCCAGGCAGTGGACGGCCAGCCGTTCGAGGGACTTGGCGTCCACCTCGCCGGAGCGGGTGAACGGCGTCACGAGCGACGCGTGGATTCCGCGCACGGGTCTCACCTTGTT
>JBOHBY010000982.1:0-2308 GCA_050698635.1 Spirillospora sp. | reverse complement strand
GCCGAGGAGGCCGCCAAGCTCCGCGACGACATCAACGCGGCGCTCACGGACTGACGCGCTCGGCCCCGCCGGAGGGGACGGCGCCGTGGAACTCCGGCGCCGTCCAGCCCCGCTTCGCGTAGGCGGCGCCGATCGCGTCCCGGACCTCGCCGGTCTTCTCGGACGGGATCAGAACGATCACCGACCCGCCGAAGCCGCCGCCGACCATCCGCCCGCCGCGCGCACCCGCCCGTACCGCCGCGTCGACGGCCGTGTCGGCCTCCGGCCAGGAGACCTCGAACTGGTCGCGCAGGGACAGATGCGAGGCGTTCAGCATCGCGCCCAGCTCCGTGACGGCCCCGGCGCGCAGCAACCCGACCGTGGCCTCGACCCGATGGTTCTCGGTGACGACGTGCTGGACGCGCCGCCGCAGGACGGGATCGCGGAGGGCTCCGAGCGCGCCCGCGAGGTCGGTGACGTCGCGGAGCGCCTCGACGCCGAGCAGCTCCGCGGCCCGTTCGCATTCGGCGCGGCGCCGTCCGTACTCGCCGCCGGTCAGCGCGTGCGCGGCCCGCGTGTCGACGACCAGCAGCGTCAGCCCTGCGGCCGCCGGGTCGAACGGGACCTGCGACGACAGGCCGCTACGGCAGTCGAGCATCAGCGCGCGCCCGTCCTTGCACAGCAGCGACGCCGACTGATCCATGAGCCCGGACGGCACGCCGACCTGCTCGTTCTCGGCGCGCTGCGCCAGCCGGGCCAGCTCAGGACGGTCGATCTCCAAGCCGTACAGGTCGCGCAGCGCCAGCGCCGTCGCGCACTCCAGCGCCGCCGACGACGACAGCCCCGCACCCCGCGGTAGATCGGAGTCGATCAGCAGCGACGCACCGCCCGTGCCACGCTCCCGCAGCACCCGCGCGACCCCGACCGGATACGCCGCCCACGCCCGCTCGTCCGGCCACCCTTCCGACACGACCGTTCCGCCGTCCACGGGCGCGGTCACGACGCCGTCGGCCTGGTGCGACCGAACCTCGATCACGCCGTCGTCGCGCCGCGCCGCCGCCACCGAAACGCCGAGCCGCAGCGCGAACGGCAGCACGAACCCGTCGTTGTAGTCGGTGTGCTCGCCGATCAGGTTGACGCGTCCGGGCGCGCGCCAGACGCCCTCCGGCTCCCGCCCGTACGCGTCGGCGAACGCGCCCTGGAGCCGGGGGGTCACCGCGAGCGCAGGAACGTCCACGCGTCGTCGATCATGGTGCGCAGGTCGCGTTCCGGCTTCCAGCCCAGCTCCGCCTGGATCTTGTCGGACGAGGCGACCAGCACCGCCGGGTCGCCGGCACGGCGTGGGGCCACTTCCGCCGGGATCTCGCGCCCGGTGACCTCGCGGCACATCTCGACGACCTCCTTGACGGAGCTGCCGCTGCCGCTGCCGAGGTTGAAGATCTGGTGGGTGCCGGGCGCGCAGCCGTCCAGCGCGAGCAGATGGGCGCGGCCGAGGTCGGTCACGTGGATGTAGTCGCGGACGCAGGTGCCGTCCGGCGTCGGGTAGTCGTCGCCGAACATCTTCACCGCGTCGCCGTCGCCCTGCGCGATCTTCAGCACGTTCGGGATCAGGTGCGTCTCGACCGCGTGGCGCTCGCCGAGCCGCCCGTACGCGCCCGCCACGTTGAAGTACCGCAGCGACACCCCGCCGATGCCGTGCAGCCGCGCGTACTCGGCCAGCGCCGTGTCGATCGCCAGCTTGGACGCGCCGTACGGGTTCGTCGGACGGGTCGGGTCGCTCTCCAGGATCGGCGTCGACTCCGGCTCGCCGTAGACCGCGGCCGTCGAGGAGAACACGATCCGCGGGACGCCCGCCACGCGCATCGCCTCCAGCAGCGCCAGCGACTCGCCGAGGTTCTTGTCCCAGTACAGGCCGGGCTTCTCCACCGACTCGCCCACCAGGGACTTGGCGGCGAAGTGCAGCACGGCCTCGAACCCGGCGCCGGCCAGCAGGTCGGCCGCCGTGTCCCGCAGCGTGCCGCGAACCAGGCGGGCGCCCTCGGGGACGCTGTCGTCGTGGCCGGTGGACACGTCGTCCAGCACGACGACCTCGTGCCCCGCCTCCAGGAGCAGGGCGGAGACGACACTGCCGACGTAGCCTGCGCCTCCGGTGACGAGCAGCTTCACGAACGGACCTCCATGGACAGACAATGTGGCGGCGGGGTCAGCCCAGGCTATCCGGAACCGCGAACGGGGAAGGCTGAACCCGTGACTCCTCCGCTCCTTAAAGGAAGCGGCTTCTCGCTAAGCCGCTTGCGCGGCGTCGCGAAGGGCAAGCCCTGCCCTGAGG
>JBOHBY010000981.1:0-2507 GCA_050698635.1 Spirillospora sp. | reverse complement strand
GGTCAGGCCGGCCGACAGCATCCGCCGCACGACGTCGCCGTCCAGCAGCGTGACCGTCCGGCCGCCGCGCTCGACCAGCGCGTCGGCGAGACCGCGCGCGACCGTCGACTTGCCCGAGCCCGACAGGCCGGTGAAGAACACCGTGATGCCGCGGGACGCCTTCGGGGGCCGCGCCAGCGCCAGCTCGGCGGCGACGGCGGGCGGGGTGAACCAGTCGGGGACCGGCTCGCCCGCGTCGAGCAGGGCGTCCAGGCGCTCCAGGGTCAGCTCGGCCTGGACGTGGTCGGGTTCGATGCGCGCGACCGGCCGCCACACCTCGACGTCGGCGTCGTAGGCCCACGGCTCCGGGACGACCACGGGGATCGCGGTGTCGTCCACCTCGTGCTCGGCGAGCAGGTGCGTGGCGCCGTACGCGGCGGCGACGTGCGCGTGCAGCAGAAGATCCCGCTCGGCGGCGGCGTCCGCGCCCCCGTGGCCGCGCGCGGGAAGCGGGACGGGGATGATCTGCGTGCCGTCCGGCAGCTCCTTGCGGACACCGAGCAGCGCCCGGACGAGCGACTCGTCATGCTCCCCGCCCAGCAGCGGCAGCACGATCACCTTGGCGCTGAGCCGTTCGGCGACCTGCCTCAGCTGCCCGAGCTGCTTGCGATGCAGCGGGACGCGCGTCACCACCGCCAGCACGTTCCCCTCGGCGGGGTCGAGCTCGTCGGGACGGCGGCGCAGGCCGTGGAACGGTCCGTGCGCCGGGGCGCGAAGGGCCTCCAGCGGGCCGGCGAGCCGCCATCCCTGGGTCGTCGGGTCCTGCCACGCCTCGGCGACGCGCAGGACGGCGACCGGCACGCCCTCCGGGTCCTGAAGGACGATCCGCTCGTGCCCGGTCAGCTCCTTCGGGACCGGCAGCGTGACCGGGACCGGCCACGGGGTGCCGTCCGCGAGCCGTCCGCCCGCGATGACCATGGCCGTGTCGTAGGAGCCGAGGAACCCGGTCAGCGGCCGGTACACGCCGGCCAGGACCAGCTCAAGGTCGGCGAGCTCCACCGGACCTGGGGTCCAGGCGGGAAGGTCGCGCAGCGTGTCGGGAAGGCCGGGCTCGGCGGTCACCGCGATCTCCGATCTTGCGTCGCCGCCGTCGCGCGAGGGGCACGGCGGCCGGGCTGAACCGTGTGCATGGGGTTTCCGCAGGAAAAATACTGCGCCGGGCCCACCGCGCGCACCACCGGCCCCGCCCGTGCGGGCGGTCAGATAACCCTGGCGAAACGGTTCTCCGGTTTGCGGATCACGAGCGTGACCTCGCTGTGGTCGGCGGGGAGGCGGCCCCTGCTGACCAGTGACACCACCCGGCACAGCAGCTCGGCGAGGCCGGTTCCGGCCCCGAGGGCCTCGATGGCCTGCCGGGAGGTGTACTCCTCGGAGATCACCAGCCCGCGCATGACGCAGTACCACTGCATGCCCGACCGCGACGCGACCCGGTCGTAGACCGCCGGGGGCGGGCTCGTCCTGACCACCGGCCGCGGCGCCATCTCGAGCGGCTCCAATTCGGCCGCGCTCACGGGGACGAGATCGCGGCCGGGTTCGGTCCCGGGCTCGGACGCGTCGCCGCCGCCCGCGTACTGGACGCGGGCGTGGGCACCGCGAGGGGCGCGTCCGGGACGCATCCGCCTGCGACGGCGGCGGCCGGTGGCGTGCATCCAGCGCGGGAGCGTCCGGTCGAGGAAGCCGAACGCGGTGTTGCGGTCGCGCAGATGGACCAGCAGCAGCCCGCCGGGCTTCAGCGCCGCGACGAACCGGTCGAGGACCAGCTCGGCGTGCGGGACCCGCTCGATCAGGTACGAGGCGTGGACGACGTCGAACGCGCGCGGCGGCAGCGGCACGGTCCGCAGGTCGCCCAGGTGCCAGGTGTCGAGGTCGGGTCGCTCGCACGTGTAGGCGCGCAGCTCCGAGGACTCCATGTCGACGCCCGTGACGTGGCGGTCGCGGTCGCCGAGGTCCAGGCCCGTGCCCCAGCCGCAGCCCGCCTCCAGGATGTGGATCCGCTGCAGGGGCTTCTCTAGGGCGTACTGACGAGCGCGTTCTGAGAAGAGATCGCCGTCGTTGACCGGCGGCGTACGCAGATCGGTCACGGTATCGCAGCGTAATCGCCTGACTGCGGTCCGTCCGCTATTTGCCTATTCTTGGCCATCGCCGTGTCGCGCTGCGTCGCCGGGACCGTCCGGTTCGTGAGCTGCGGCGCTACCCGAACGGGAGGCCGCCGCGCCGCGTACCCTGGAACGCGGTACCGGGGTCCGGGTGGATTCCGGGTTTTCGGGCTGCCCTGCTCCCGGCTGATGATGCGGACGAAGATGACGCTTTCCGGACTTGTCGATCTCGCGTGCACCGACCCCGGGTTGGCGCGCGCCCTGCTGGCGCCGCGGACGGATCGGGAGGTCGTCGCGCCTCCCGCGCTGTGGCCGATCCTCGCGGCGGCGCTCACCCGCCGCGTCGGCGGCGGGTCCAACGGGTCCAACGGG
>JBOHBY010000980.1:0-1945 GCA_050698635.1 Spirillospora sp. | reverse complement strand
AAGCAGGACGAGGCGTGGCTGGAGATCGTCGCCCTGCTGCGGGAGCGGGCCGGGAACGTTCCGCTGGTGCAGGGCGGCCGCAGCAACGGCGCCAGGGTGGCGTGCCGGACGGCGACCGCCGCGGGCGCGGTGGGCGTCCTCGCGCTGGCGTTCCCGCTGCACCCGCCGGGGAAGCCGGAGAAGACCCGGGTGGACGAGCTGCGCTCGGCGGGCGTGGAGGTTCTCGTCGTCAACGGCGACCGGGACCCGTTCGGCGTCCCGGATCAGGCGGACGCGGCACAGGTCACGGTGCTGGCGGGGGAGCGGCACGACCTGAACCGGGACCCCGCCGCGGTCGGGAGGGCGGCGGAGCCCTGGTTGCGAAGATGGGCGGGGTTGGCGGGGTTGCGAGGAGCGGCCCGGCCGGTTCGGACGGGCGGCCCGTAGCGGTCCTGGTGGCGGTCCTGGTGGCGGTCTCGGCTGTGTGCGTTCCGGGCCCTGTGCGGGCCCGGACGGAGCGGGCAGGTGGCCGTGCCCCCGGGATGATCACCCGTTTGAACTAGTCCCCCGTGGACGTCGTTCAGGCGGCGGACGGAGCCAGCGGATCCGTCGGCCGGTGCGGTGCGATGATTCCCCCGTCGGGCAGCAGCTCACCGGTGTCCTCGAAGAGCACGACGCCGTTGCACAGCAGGCTCCATCCCTGTTCGGGATGGGAGGCCAGCGTCCTGGCGGCGTCGCGGTCGGGTGCGTGGTGCGTGGGACAGGGTGGCTGGTGCGGGCACATCGGCGTGCCTCCGGTCTCAACTACTGGGTCGGTTGTGGAGCTTTCCTTTACTGACGTCTCTCAGTGTGGAACGGTTCGCGCTCACCGGCCATAGCCCGTTGGGACGGTTGTCCGTTGGTACCCGAGTACCGGGGGGTTGTGACCCGTCTCACCCTGAGGTGCCAGGGACAGCGTCTCTTCCGCACGCTAACGGACGGCGAACGACACGCCGTCGTGGCGTGAAGCCCCTACGATGTTCGGCGGGAACGGGCTTTGCGAGGCGTGGGGGGAGTGAGGCCGGTGCGGGTCGCCCTGTCCGTAGCCTGCTTCGACGACGCGCTGTTCCCGGGCACCGGGAAGGCCGTGACGGCCCTGCTGGAACGCCTCGGGCACGAGGTCGCCTACCCGCCGGGCCAGACGTGCTGCGGGCAGATCCACTGGACGACCGGCTACCACCGGGAGGCCGCCGACCTGGCCCGCGCCTACACGGCCGCGTTCGAGGACGCCGAGGTGGTCGTGGCGGCTTCGGCGTCCTGCGCGGCGACCGTCCGGGACGCCTACCCGCGGATCGCGCGGACGTCCCGCGACCCCGGCCTGGCCCGCGCCGCCGAGGGCCTCACGGTCTACGAGCTGACGGAGTTCCTGGTGGACGTCCTCGGCGCCACCGACGTCGGCGCCTGCTTCCCGCACCGGGTGACCTACCATCCGTCCTGCCAGTCCGCGCGGACGCTCGGGGTGGCCGACCGTCCGCTCCGGCTGCTGCGCGCCGTCAAGGGCCTTGACCTGGTCGAACTGCCCGCGGCGGGGGAGTGTTGCGGGTTCGGCGGCGCGTTCGCGATGAAGAACTCGGACGTGTCGGTCGCGATGGTCGCCGACAAGGTGCGCCACATCCGGGACACGGGCGCCGACGTGGTCTGCGCGGTCGACAACTCCTGCCTCGCGCACATCGGCGGGGCGCTGTCGCGGCTGCGCGGCGGGGTCCGGACGATGCACCTGGCGGAGATCCTCGCCGAGACGGGGCCGGCGTGACCGGCTCCTCCCCGGGGACGACGCCGTCCGCCGCCGGGATGAGTCGCTCCGCCGCCCGGATGAGTGCGGGCTCCGCCGGAAGGACGCCGTCCGCCGGGCCGGTTCCGCTGCCGATGCCGAAGTTCGCCGCCGCCGCGCGGTCCGCGCTGGCCGATACCGGCCTGCGCCGTAACC
>JBOHBY010000979.1:0-17237 GCA_050698635.1 Spirillospora sp. | reverse complement strand
TGCTCAAGGAGATCCGCACCCGGGGCGACATCATCCTGTTCATCGACGAGATCCACACCCTGGTCGGCGCCGGCGCCGCCGAGGGCGCGATCGACGCGGCGTCGATCCTCAAGCCGATGTTGGCCCGGGGCGAGCTGCAGACGATCGGTGCCACCACGCTGGACGAGTACCGCAAGTACGTGGAGAAGGACGCCGCCCTGGAGCGCCGGTTCCAGCCGATCCAGGTGGCCGAGCCGTCGATCTCGCACACGATCGAGATGCTGAAGGGGCTGCGAGACCGCTACGAGGCGCACCACCGGGTCACGATCACCGACGAGGCGCTGGTCTCAGCGGCGACGCTCGCCGACCGCTACGTCTCCGACCGGTTCCTGCCGGACAAGGCGATCGACCTGATCGACGAGGCCGGGTCGCGGTTGCGGATCCGGCGGATGACCGCGCCGCCCGACCTGCGCGAGTTCGACGACAAGATCGCCGACGTCCGCCGCCGCAAGGAGGGCGCGATCGACAGCCAGGACTTCGAGCTGGCCGCGTCGCTGCGGGACGAGGAGAAGAAGCTGATCCTCGCCAAGGGCGAGCGCGAGAAGCAGTGGAAGGCCGGCGACATGGACGTCGTCGCCGAGGTCGACGAGGAGCTCATCGCCGAGGTCCTCGCCGTGGCGACGGGCATCCCGATCGTGAAGCTGTCCGAGGAGGAGTCCACGCGGCTGCTCAAGATGGAGGACGAGCTGCACAAGCGGGTCATCGGCCAGGAGGAGGCGGTCAGGGCGCTCAGCCGCGCCATCCGTCGTACCCGGGCCGGCCTGAAGGACCCGAAGCGTCCTGGTGGCTCGTTCATCTTCGCCGGCCCGTCCGGAGTCGGGAAGACGTGGCTGTCCAAGTCGCTCGCGGAGTTCCTGTTCGGCGACGAGGACGCGCTGATCCAGCTCGACATGTCCGAGTTCATGGAGAAGCACACCGTGTCGCGGCTGTTCGGCTCCCCGCCCGGCTACGTCGGGTACGAGGAGGGCGGCCAACTGACGGAGAAGGTCCGCCGCAAGCCGTTCTCGGTCGTCCTGTTCGACGAGATCGAGAAGGCACACCAGGACATCTTCAACAGCCTCCTGCAGATCCTGGAGGACGGCCGCCTCACCGACGCGCAGGGCCGTGTCGTGGACTTCAAGAACACCGTCATCATCATGACGACGAACCTGGGGTCCAAGGACATCTCCAAGGGCGTGTCGATGGGCTTCGCCCGCCAGAACGACGAGCAGGGCTCGTACGACCGGATGAAGGCCAAGGTGTCGGAGGAGCTCAAGCAGCACTTCCGTCCCGAGTTCCTCAACCGTGTCGACGACACGGTCGTGTTCCACCAGCTCACCCCGGCCGAGATCATCCAGATCGTCGACCTGATGATCGCGAAGGTGGACGACCGGCTCAAGGACCGCGACATGGGCATCGAGCTGCAGCAGGAGGCGAAGGACCTGCTGGCGCTGCGGGGCTACGACCCCGTCCTCGGCGCCCGGCCGCTGCGCCGGACCATCCAGCGCGAGATCGAGGACCAGCTCTCCGAGAAGATCCTCTACAACGAGCTGAAGTCCGGCCAGATCGTGCTCGTGGGCACGGACGGCTTCGACCTCGACAACAAGGAAGCCACGGTCGAGAACGCCAAGTTCACGTTCAAGGGCGTCCCGAAGCCGACCACCGTCCCGGACAGCCCGCCGCCCATAGAGGGCGCGGTCAACTTCAACAAGGACTGACAACGTCCAGAGAGGGCCCGCACCGGATCCGTCCGGCGCGGGCCCTCCCGCATACCTGAAGCTTCTGCGCACAGCCCGCGCGACCCACCAGCTCCCAGAAGCCGACCCCAGTCACGCGCCACATACGACCGGCCCTGCCCACCCCCGTCCTCGCCGCCCCCCGTCCTCGCCGCCCCCGTCCTCCTCGCCTCCATCCTCGGCGGCTCCCGACCTGCAAGCCCTGGCCCGCCTCTACCGGCGCCCCCTCGGCTGGACGGTCGTGGGGCGGTCGTGCGGGACGATCCCACGGGGAAGCTGCGACCGCCCAACAGCGGGACTGGGCTGTCGTTCCAGACAGAGCGTCTCCACAAGGCGTCCACATAGCCCGCCTCTGCCGGGAAGCCAGCAGATCATGGCCCACCTGGACATCGAGGTGGACGCCCTGGACGCGCCCTGTGAACGCCCGGAGGCTATGGGTGCCGCCATGGTGCCGCCCTCGCCGTCTTCCAGCCTGAGGAGGACGTTCGCGCCTTCCTGGACCCCGTTGGACACCCGTTCCGCCTGTTCCTCCCAGAGTCGGTGAGGCGGTGGGGTCATGCCGCCCCCGCGCTCGGCCGTTATCCACAGAACGTCGTTCTACTTCCGGCCACAGGCCGCGTCCGCGACCGTGGATGTCGGAGGTGAGCAATAGTGTTCGAACATGCGATCGAATGCGGAGCTCCGACGCGAGGGACGCGACCGCGAGGCCTATGTCGCCCAGGCGTTCCTACGGGACGTCCGGGCTTCCGCGCCGCCCCGGCTTCCGATCTTCCGGTCGCGCCTGCAGGGCGAGCTCCTGGCGCGCCTGCTCCTAGGGCCGGAATGCGAGATGTCGATGCTCGATCTCGCGGTGATGCTCCACACCGACCTCGCGTCCGTGATGCTCGAGGTGGAGCGCCTGGCCCGGGCAGGCATCCTCGTCCTGCGCCGCACCATGGCCGGACGCCTAGTGCGACGGGACGCCGAAAGCCCGCTGTACGAGCCGCTCGCCCACCTCCTGATGCTGACCTTCGGCCCCGCGGCGGTGGTGGCCGAGGAGTTCGGCAGGCTGCCCGCCGTCCGGGAGATCCACCTGTTCGGAGCGTGGGCGGAGCGCTACGAACACCCCTCAGGCGCCCACCCGGCCGACGTCGAGGTCTTGGTGATCGGCCAGATCACCCCGGAGGCCGCGTTCGACGCCGCGCAGGAGGCCGCCGCCCGTCTGGCCCTCCCCGTGCACCCCGTCGTCCGTACACAAACCCAATGGCGCGACGACAACGACCCTTTCCTTCGCGAGATCCGCAACGGCCCCGTCATCACCCTCTAGCCCACACCTAGGAGGGTCAGGGCGCGGTAGCGAGCCACCTGCTGATGCCCTGGTGGATGCGGGCCTTGGTCGCAGCGGAGGCGAAAGAGGCGTCCACTCCGGCGCGGGCAAGGTCGGCAACGGCGTGGTCGTCGTAGCCGAAAGCGGCGCGGACGCGGGCGTACTCGGTGGCGAGCGGAGTGTCGATCAGGGCGGGGATGTCGGTGTTGAGAGTCACGATCAGACCCGCGTCGAGAAGCCGCGGGAGGGGGTGGTCATCGAGAGCGCTGGCGAAGCCAAGGGCGACGTTGGAGGACGGGCACACTTCGAGGGGGATTCCGCGCTCGCGGACTTCGGCGACGAGGTCCGGGTCGTCCAGGATCCGGATGCCGTGACCGAGACGTTCGGTCCGGCCGGGGCCGATGGCCTGCCGGATGCTCGCCGGGCCTTCGCCTTCGCCCGCGTGGTGGACGATGTGCAGGCCCGCGTCGCGGGCAGCGCCGAACACGGCGTTGAACGGGTCACCGGGGTGCGCCTCATCGCCGGCCAGGCCCACGGCGACGACCTCGTCGTGGCGGCGTGCGAGGTCCAGCGTCCGCCAGGCGCGGTCTACGGTGCGTCGGCGGGAGTGGTCGAGGATGAGGCGGCATTCGATCCCGAAAGCGTCATGCCCGGCGTCCAGCCCTTCCAGGACGGCCGTGAGCGGCATGCCGAGGTCGCCGAGCCGCTCACCATGCCCGGCCGCGGTGAAGGACACCTCGGCGTAGCGGGTGCCCTGCGAGGCCTCGTCCTCGCAGAACTCGTAGGCCACCCTCCGGAAGTCGGCGGGGCGGCGCAGGCAGGCGCGGACGAGATCGTTCTGCGCGAAGAAGGCGGTGAAGCTCCCGAACGTCTCCACAACCTCCGGCACCTCCACACCGTTGGCGGCGCCGATCTCGCGGAGCGTGTCCCACCGCACCGTGCTCTCCAGGTGCACGTGCAGATGGGCTTTGGGCAGGCTCAACAGGTCACGCACGGCCGTACGGTATGCGACACCCAGTTCGTCCCACCAACCATTATTTCGCGTCACCCATGCCCAACCTCACGGTGGGGCGCTGAGACGCTCACGGCCCCGGTGTCTTGACCACCAGCCACTATTCATGGCGGCGGTGCGCGACCTCGACGGTGGGCACAGAGACGGTCACGGCCGCCAGCGCCTCGGCCACCAGCCGTTCTTCGCGTGGCCCGTGCGTGGCCCGTGCGTGGCCCGTGCGTGGCCTTGTGGTGGTGTGCGCGGGGACGCTCGCGGCCGCCGGTGCCTCGGCCGCCGCCATTCGTCGCATCGCCCATACGCGGCCTTGCGATGGTGTGCGGGAACACTCACCACTGCCGGCGCCTTGGCCACCAGCCGTTCGTTGCCTGGCCTTGCGGTGCGGTGCGCGGATACTCAGGGCTGCCGGGTCTTGGCCACCAGCCGTTCGTTGCGTGGCCCGTGCGCGGTGTTGTAGTGGGGTGTGGGGACGCTCACAGCCGCCCGGTGTCTTTGGGGCCCTTCCAGGTCTTGCGTCGCTCATGCGCGGCCTCTCGACGACGACTCCCTGGTCGCTGCGGGTGCTGGGTGAGCCGTTCGGGGTGATCGACGCGCGAGTTCGGCCGTAGCGCTGGACGAGGAGTTCGGCGGCGGTTCGGCTGGTCGTGGTCGTGGTCGTGGTCGTGGTCGTGCGCTTGGCGGGAGCGCATGCGATCAGGGTCTGGGCGTGCTCGTCGGAGCTGGGTCCGCCTGGACGCTGCTTCGCGAGGCACGGATGGAACGGTGCGCGCGCTCGATCGGTGGCCTTGGGTGTTCGCGGGCTTCGCGTGGGGACTCCCTGCCTTGGTGTTGTTGGTGGCGGGCAAAGATGGGATCTCGAACGGTGGCGGTTCGGGTGGTTGGTGGTTGGTCGAGGAGCCGATGGGGTTTTGGTGGTGCCTGGGGGCCTTGATGTCGTGGTGGTGGGTTGGTGTGGTGCAAGGAGTTGTAGCGGAGGAGAAGCGCGCGGAGAAGGTCGCCGTGAAGGCTGAGAAGGGGGAGAGGCGCCACTCCCAGGGAGGAGAGGCAGGAGGGGCGCTCTCAGGGAGGAGAGGTGGCGTAAGGGGGAGAAGCGGGGCGTGGTCGTGGTCGGGGAGGAGTTAAGGCGGTGTGGGTGTGGCTGTGGGTGTGGGGTGGGTGGGGTTAGGGGTGGGGCAGTGGCGTGTTGGGTGTGATGTTGGGGCCGGGCGTTGGGGGTTTGGGGGTGTGTGAGGTTTGGGGGTGGTTGGGTGTGTGGGTTGGTTGTTACGGCTTGTAGGGGGCTGAGGAGCGTGGGGCATCGGGTTTTTCGGGTTGAGGACGGGCGGCGGATTGAGGGGGTCGCGCGGCCCGTCTTTATTCACAACTTCTCGTATCACCTGATTGATCTGCTGGTGTTCGCGGACGGGGCGATCAACTGCTGGGAGTGGGTCGACTTCGATGGGCTTCGCGAGAAGCTCGACAGTGGGTGGGTCGTGACGGAGGTGCCCGAGGGCGGGGAGGTCAGCGCGTTCGGGCTGGGCCGGTGGATTGCGGCGGATCCGATGTTCGGGCTCACGGCGGAGATGCTGCTGGGGGAGGTGGCCGACGATCTGGATCGTCTGAACGGGCGTCCGGATTCGACTGGGCGGTGCCTGGCGGCGCTTGAGCGATATCTGGAATCGCGGGAGGAGGCTGACCGGCGAGTGCTGCGGGGCGCCTATCTGGCGATTCCCGCACATCAGCGTCACTATGCGCTGGGTGACATGGACAACAAGGACCGTCCGCTCGTGTATTTGTGCACGGATATCGGCGAGGCGCCCGTGGACGGGTGGTTCCAGGGTGATGGTGAGGACGAGGACGTGGTCAGCGAGGCCATGCGCGAATGGGCGCTGGGTTATTTCGCTGGTCGTGAGCGTGAACGTGAACGTGCCGAGTATGCGGCGAAGCGTCCGGTGGATGATCCGGTGGAGGCTGTTGCGGGGACGATTCATGTTGGCGGGCGCTTTTACCCCAGGGGGTGGCCCGAGGACGCGGGGATCAGCGTGTTGCAGATCGACCAGCCGTCGTCGATCGAGGTCGGGGGTGTCGTCTACCCGTCGGTTGAACATGCCTATTGGGCTCTGTCCACGAGAGATGGCGGTGCTCGCGACCGGATCCGCGTTGCTGAACACGTCTCCGATGCGCGGAAGTTCGCGGAGAAGGAGCCGCGTACTGAGGGCTGGCCGCAGGTTCGGACGGCGGTGATGGCCGGTCTTCTGCGTGCGAAATACCGGCAGCATCCTGAGCTGGCGGACGTTCTGGTCGGGACGGGCGACGCCCCGATCGCCTACGCGGGGTTGGACTCCGAACACTGGGGCGTCCATGGTGAGAAGGGCCGTAACTGGGTGGGGCGGCTGCTTGAACTCGTCCGCTCGGAACTCCGGGTCCAAAATTCGGACATCCCTTTCCCCTGACACCCGTCCGCCCCTAAGCTGATCAACTTCACCAACGGGGAAAGGGGAACCCTGTGCATCGCAGGTGGACATATGGGGCCATCGGGGTACTGACGGCGGTGGCGTTGGCGGGCTGTTCCGCGAGCCCGGCGCAGGTCGACGCGGCAAAGGTCGCCGACGTGCAGAAAACGAGCACAGTGGCGGAACGGCTGCGGCTGGCCATGGACCAGTTGCGCTTCCAGGAGGTTCTCGACACGGCGCCGCCGACCACGGCACAACTGCGCTCCGCGCAGAACCCCGTGGACAAGGAGGCGCAGCGCACGCGTCCGTTCGTCGCGGCCGACGCGAAGCCGATCGTTCAGCAGCCGCAGATGGACGCCACCATCATCGAGCTGGACAGGCAGGGCCGTCCCATCTCGTCCGGCACGGTTCTGATGAGCCCGACCTACAAGAACGGCGTGGTCGTGCCCGTTGACCGGAACCTGTCCACCAAGAGCGTGCGGTGGCGCCAGTGGGATGACGCCGGCTGGTACGCGAACAAGGGTCAGGGCAGCATCGACGTGGTTCCGGGCAGAGAGGACGCCCCGCTCGACCACATGCTCGACTATCCCGCGTCCGTCCTGAAGCTCATGGTCAACTTCGGGGTGCTGCGGCTCGTCGACCAGGGCGCGATCAAGCTGGACGACACCTACACTTACGCGCCGACCGAGATCAGCCCGCTGTGCGGGGAGGGCACGAGCAACACCGTCCGCAAGTACATGGACGCGTCGCTCACCTATTCGTCGAATGCCGCGTCCTGCGCACTGATCAAGTTGCTGCACGACCACAAGGCCATCGACCCGCTGAACCAGACGTTCCAGGATCTCGGCCTGGAGACGTTGCAGCTCAAGGGCACCAGGGCGTCCAACGGCGGCCGCTGGTCGAACGAGATCACGATGAGCTCGCTCGACACCGCCAAGCTGCTGACGCTCGTCAACGGCGCCCCCGGCACGGTGTGGACGGCCCCCAACGGCAAGCCGGTGAAGAGCGACGCGGCGCTGAGCCCGGCGTCGCGCAAGTTCTTCCGCTCCGAACTGGCGCAGCAGGGGTTCAACGACATGCTGTCCAGCACGAACTGGTGCGGCGGGAAGTACCCGGCGGCCGGTCTGCCGAACGCGACCCCGTCCCGCTGGATCGGTGCGGACGGCACCGTGACCGTCGATGGGAACAAGTTCGGGCGTGACGTCCGTCCCTGCAACAAGAAGGCCGAGGTCGCGTTCGCGCACAAGACCGGCTGGGTGAACAACTCCGCTGGTGACGCGGGCATCGTCCGGGCCCTGCGCGGCCAGGGCGGGCGCAACTACGTGATCGTCGTGTTCTCGAACCTCGGCACGCAGTACATCGACGCCGGACGGCCCGAGACCCCGCCCGGCATCTACCCGTACTCCTACACCGAGAAGTTCGCGAAGCTCGGCCGCCTCATGGACACCTACGAGAAGCGCCGTGCCGCCGGCCACTGAGCCACGCTTGAGGCCCACGCTTGAGGCCCACGCCTGAGGGCCGTTCCTGAGGGCCGATCCTGAATGGGGTCGGCCCTCAGGGTTTGGCCTGAGCGGTTTTGGTGGACGTCCTTGAAAGGGTCTTCCGGGCGGGGCTTGGGCCGGTCACCAGATGTTGGTTCTCATGGCTTGTTGTGAACGGGTTGAAGGGCCGGTTCAGGCAATCCCGTGGCCGTCTTGCGGAGTGCCTCTGCAAGGTGACGTACACGTCCGCGTCCACGTCGAAAGCCCGGCATTCCTCGGCCTGGGGGTTCTGGCGAGGCGTCCTATGGGGGTCTTGCGGGAGGGGCTACTGGGGGAGGGCGTAGGAGCCGTTGTCCAGGGGGTCGACCAGGCCGTCCGCGATCAGGGCGTCCAGGGCGCGTTCGCGCTGGACGGCGTCCGACCAGACGATGTCGATGGCCGGTTTCGTGACGGGCCCTTCGGCGTCGCGGAGGACGGCGAGGATGCGTCCCCGGCACTGCCGGTCGGTGCCCGCGTAGGTCTGGCCCCGCCGCGGCGGGCCATCATAGGCGGGACGCCCGTTCCGTTGCCACGCGCACTTGTCGAGCACCGGGCAGTCGACGCAGCGGGGGGTTCGGGCGGTGCACACCAGCGCGCCCAACTCCATCACGGCGACCGCCCAGCGGGCGGCTGTCGCCGGGTCGACGGGCATGAGGCCCTCGGCGAGTTTCACCTCGGCTCGCGTCTGCGACTTCGGCGGGTACTCCTCGCCGGACAGCAGCCGGGCCAGGACACGCCGCACGTTGGTGTCGAGAACGGCGTGCCGCTGTCCGAACGCGAAACTCGCGACAGCCGCGGCGGTGTAGGCGCCGATGCCGGGCAGCGCCAGGAGGTCCTCGTGCGCTGACGGGACGTCGCCGCCGTGCCGCTCGGTGATCGCGCGGGCGCTCTGGTGCAGGCGCAGCGCGCGGCGCGGGTAGCCGAGCCGTCCCCAGGCCCGGACCGCCTCACCGGACGGCTCGGAGGCGAGCGCGGCGGGCGTCGGCCAGCGGGACATCCACGCGTCCCAAACCGGCAGGACGCGCGAGACCGGGGTCTGCTGGAGCATGATCTCGCTGACCAGGACGCCCCACGGGGTCGCGTCCGGCGCCCGCCAGGGGAGATCTCTGGCGTTCGCCTCGTACCAGTCGAGGATCGGGGCGGTGTAGGCCGCGTTCACGGTGGTTGGGTTCATGGCGCGCCGCCATTGTGGCACGCGGCGGGTCGTCCCCTCTTTCCGGATCGCTGAATGCATACTGACCGTATGGGGGCGGATACTGGACGTAACGCGGACGGTTCTCGGCTCGACCACTACTGGCGGCGCCGCGCGGTGGCCTTGATCTGCGTCCTCGGCGCGGTCGCGCTGCTCGCCTGGGCCTGCACCGGCGACTCGGGCGGCACCGGCGGCTCGGGGAAGGCCGGGGACGACGAGCCGGTCAGGAACGCGGGAGTGGTCGGCAGCGCGAGTCCCGGGGCACCGCCGACGTCGATGCCGACGGTCACGGTCACCACGACGAAGACCCCGGAGCCCGCACCGGCGGACGACGGCGGGCCGTGCCGCGAGGACGATCTCGTGGTCAGCATGTCGTCGTCCCGGGACGCCTACGCGGGTGGGGCCAAGCCCGAGTTCAGGGTCACGGTCGTCAATATGGGCAATGGCGCCTGCGTGTTCGACAAGGGCGGCCTGGACGTCCGTGTCACGTCCGGCGCCGACCGGATCTGGTCGTCCGCCGAATGCCGCCGCGCCGACCGCAAGGATCGCGCCAACCGGGGCGACCGGAGCGACCGGGGCGACCGGGGCGGTCCGTCCAATGCGACGCTCCGGCGCGGCATTCCCTACGTCGACACCGTCACCTGGAACCGCACACGCGGCTGCAAGCCCGGCCCTCCGGCCCGCCCAGGCACCTACGTAGCCGACCTAAAAGGCCACAAGGCCAAGAAACAAATCTTCCGCCTCCACTAACCCACGCGCCAGCCACCCATGCGCCTCCGCTAACCTGCCCGCCTCGGTCATCCCTCGCGCGCCTCGGACAGCGCGCCTGAGTTACCCCGCGCGCCTCAGCCGTTCGCGGGGCTCGGCCGTCTCCGTAACCACGCGACAACCTCAACGCCTGCGATCGCGTCCGAAGGCAGGTTTCGAGCTTGCGAGAACCTGATCGCGCAGCGAGCCGCTAGGCGAGCCGGAGCGATGCAGCGATCGCGCGCAGTGCCCGACGATGGAGGCCCCCAGGGCCGAAGGAGGAGGGCGGTGCAATGAACACAGCAGCGGTCGC
Organism: Spirillospora sp.; assembly: GCA_050698635.1. GTDB lineage: Bacteria > Actinomycetota > Actinomycetes > Streptosporangiales > Streptosporangiaceae > Spirillospora. Next base: position 6,964 of record JBOHBY010000979.1, on the reverse strand, counting down.
GCGCGTTTCTCGACGATGGAGGGCCCCTAGGGCCCGAAGGAGGAGAGAAATGCCTTAGACATAGCGTTCGAGGATTGAGGATTCGGCCAGGCGGGAGAGGCCTTCGCGGACGCTGCGGGCTCGGGATTCGCCTACGCCGCCTACGGCCTGGAGGTCGTCGATGCTCGCGGCGAGCAGTTTCTGCAGGCCGCCGAAGTGCTCGACGAGGCGTTCGACGACCATGCTCGGCAGCCGGGGGACCTTGGCGAGGAGCCGGTAGCCCTTGGGGCTGACGGGGAGGTCGAGGGCGTCGGGGCCGGCGAAGCCCATCACCTCGGCGACCGTGGACAGGTCGAGGAGCTCGTTCGCGGAGAGCGTGTCGAGCGCCGACAGGATGGCGTTGACGCCGCGGGCGCGGGTGTCGTCGGACGGGTAGTCGCGGACGATCAGTTCCCGGTCGACGTCGACGCCCGAGACCAGCTCGTCGAGCTGGAGGGAGAGCAGGCGGCCGTCGGTGCCGAGTTCGACGACATAGCCTTCGATCTCGTCGGCGATGCGGCGCACCATCTCCAGGCGCTGGACGACGGCGCTGACGTCCCGGACGGTGACGAGGTCCTCGATCTCCAGTGCCGACAGCGTGCCGGACACCTCGTCCAGCCGCAGTTTGTAGCGTTCGAGCGTCGCCAGGGCCTGGTTGGCCTTGGACAGGATCGCGGCGGAGTCTTCGAGGACGTACCGGATGCCGTCGAGGTACAGCGCGATGATGTGCATCGACTGGCTGACCGAGATGACGGGGTAGCCGGTCTGGCGGGCGACGCGTTCGGCGGTGCGGTGGCGCGTTCCCGATTCCTCGGTGGGGATGGTCGAGTCGGGCACGAGGTGGACGGCGGCGCGGACGATGCGGCCGTGCGTGTGGTCGAGGACGATCGCGCCGTCCATCTTGGCGAGTTCGCGCAGCCGGGTGGCGGAGAACTCGACGTCGAGTTCGAAGCCGCCCGTGCACAGGTCTTCGACGGGTTTGTCGTAGCCGAGCACGATCAGTCCGCCGGTGTGGCCCCGCAGGATCCGCTCCAGTCCGTCGCGGATCTGGGTGCCCGGGGCCACCGCGGCCAACGTGGCGCGGCGTCGTTCGTCATAACCCTTGTCGTGTGATGGCACCTGACCCCCGGAGGTCGCTGGACGGCGTCAGTTTACCGAGGAGGGCCGCGCGCTGGTTCCTCCCCAGGTCGCAAGCGTGTGCTGCGCGGGGTAATACTCTGGCGGGATCCGCGTCAGGGCGCCGTAAAGGCGACTTGAAGCGCTTGTTGCAGGCTGTCGACCTCCATCACCTTCATGCCCTCGTAGCTGCTGAGCTGCGGATCGGCGCGTTTGAGGGGGGATCCGTCGGCGAGTTCGAGGGAGCCGCGCGGGACGACCGCGTGCTTGAACCCGAGCCGCGCGGCCTCGGCGAGCCGCCGTTGGACGCCCGGTACGACGCGGACCTCACCGGCCAGGCCGACCTCGCCGAGCGCGATGAGGCTGCCCGACAGCGACTGCTCGACCGTGGACCCGGCGACGGCGAGGGCGAGGGCCAGGTCGACGGACGTCTCGCTGAGCCGCACGCCGCCGACCGTCGACACGTACACGTCCTGCTCGTGCATGGAGATCTTGCAGCGCTGCGCGAGGACGGCCAGGACCATCGCGACGCGGGAGGTGTCCAGCCCGGACGTGGCGCGCCGCGGCGCCGGGAGGTGCGACTTGGCGACCAGTGACTGGACCTCGGCGACGAGGGGGCGGCGGCCTTCGAGCGTCACGGTCACGCAGGTGCCGGGGACGGGTTCCTCGCGTCGGGTGAGGAACAGCCCGCTCGGGTCGGGCAGGCCGACGATGCCGAGTTCGGACAGGTCGAAGCAGCCGAGTTCGTCGGTGGGCCCGTAGCGGTTCTTCACCGCGCGGATCATGCGGAGCCGGGAGTGCCGGTCGCCCTCGAAGTAAAGGACGACGTCGACGAGGTGCTCCAGCAGCCGTGGCCCGGCGATCGCGCCGTCCTTGGTGACGTGGCCGACCAGCACGACGGTGACGCCGCGTTCCTTGGCGACGCGGATGAGGTTGGCGGCGACCTCCCGGATCTGCGTGACACCGCCGGGGGCGCCGTCGACCTCGGACGTCCCGATCGTCTGGATGGAGTCGACGACCAGCAGCGACGGCTCGACGGCGTCGACATGCCCGAGGATCGCCGACAGCTCCGTCTCCGCCGCCAGGTACAGGTCGTCGGTGATCGCCCCGACCCGGTCGGCGCGCAGCCGCACCTGTTCGGCCGACTCCTCGCCCGTCACGTACAGAACGGGCTGGCCTTTGGCGTCGCCGTCCTTCGGAGCGTTGTCGTTTGGGGCGTCGTCCTTTGGGGCGTTGTCGTTTGGGGCGTTGTCCGTTCTGTGCTTGGACGCCAGGGCGGCGACCTCCAGGAGCAGCGTCGACTTTCCGATGCCCGGCTCGCCCGCCAGCAGCAGGACGGCCCCGGGCACGATTCCGCCCCCGAGGACGCGGTCCAGTTCGTCCAGCCCCGTGGCCTTGGTCTGCGCGGACCGTACGTCCACCTGCCCGATCGGACGCGCCGGAGAGCTGACCGGCCCGGCGGACACGACCCGCGCCGGAGTCGCCGACCCCGCCTCGGTCACGGTCCCCCACGTCTGGCACTCGCCGCAGCGTCCGACCCATTTGGACGTCTGCCAGCCGCACTCCGAGCACCGGTAGGCCGCCTTGGCCGTCTTCGCCTTCGCCATGCGCCGAAGCGTAGAGGTCTCCAGTGACACCGCAGGCGCGAAAGGCCCTGGAGCGGCGCCCCTACGCGGCCCTACGGCGCCCCTGCGCGGCCCACGCGGACCTTCGCGGTTCTAGGCGTGGTGCCACCACAGGTTGACGGCGTAGTCGACGTCCAGGCCGGGGTGTTCGCGCAGGCAGGCCTCGGCCAGGTCGGGCGGGAACTCGATCCGCAGGACGGCGGCGAAATCGTCCCGGTTCTGGAACGACCAGCGGATCGTCAGCGGCTCGCGGGCGAAGCCCTGCCGTGTCCAGAACCGTTCCACGGCCGCCGGGTCGTACTTCGGCAGGCCGCGCCGGAACCAGCGGCCGAACGTCGACCGGGTCGCGTCGTTGTCGATGATGAAGATCGCGCCACCGTGCCGGACGACCCGGCGGAGCTCGGCGAGGCCCGGTTCGCAGCCCGGCCCGAAGAAGTACGCCCAGCGGGCGTGGACGACGTCGACCGAGGCGTCCGGGAGCGGCAGCGCCTGCGCCGCGCCGACCCGCACCGTGACGTTCTGCAGGTCACGGGCCCGGCGCGCGGCGGCCGACGCGAGCGTCGCGTGTGGCTCGACGCCGATCACCCGGTGGGCGTCCGCGGCGAAGAAGGGCAGGTGGAAGCCGGTGCCGCAGCCGACGTCCAGGACGTCGGCGCCCGTCCACGGACGGATCGCGCGCATCGCCTCCGCCAGGACACCATCGGGGTCCACGGCGCGGTTCTCCAGCTCGTAGATCTGCGGGGTGTTCCAGATGTTGGGGCTCGGCACGGCGCCCTGTGCGATCTCGGCCACGGGGACAGAGGGTAGCCACCGCCGCGCCGGTGACCGCACGCGCGATGGAGGCGGGGATCACGCGGGGCGAAAGCAGGATCACGCGGGGCGAGGGTTTCATCACCGGCGCGGGCGCATAGGCTTTCCTTTGCGAACCGCACCCATAGAACGTGTCCCTACGAAACTGCCGAGCGACCATTCCTGGCGAGGAAGCCTTGACCGCGCAGCACAACGGCGTCTCTTCACCGGCCCTCCGTGTTCCGGACGCGCCGATCACGCTCTCCACCGCGTCGGTGTACCCGGAGAAGGTACCTAGCGCGTTCGAGATCGCCGCGCTGCTGGGCTACGACGGCATCGAGATCATGGTCTCCACGGACGCCTCCTCGCAGGACCTGAACGTCCTGCGCCGCCTGTCGGACTACCACCAGGTACCGATCAGGTCGATCCACGCGCCCTGCCTGCTGCTCACCCAGCGGGTCTGGGGACGCGAGCCGTGGGGCAAGCTGGTGCGTTCCAAGGAGGTCGCGGAGGAGCTCGGCGCGGAGGTCATCGTCGTCCACCCGCCGTTCCGGTGGCAGCGCGACTACGCCAAGGAGTTCGTCGAGGGCATCGCCCGCATGCAGGACGAGACGGACGTGCTGTTCGCGGTCGAGAACATGTTCCCGCTCAAGGCGCGCGGCGCGGAGGCGGGCATGTACCTGCCCGACTGGAACCCCGTCGACCAGGACTACCCGTACGTAACCCTCGACCTGTCCCACACCGCGGTCTCCCGGTCGGACCCGATCGACATGGCGGCGAGCCTCGGTGACCGTCTGCGGCACATCCACATCGCCGACGGCATCGGCATCACCAACAAGGACGAGCACCTCGTCCCAGGCCGCGGCAACCAGCCGTGCGGGACGATGCTGGAGAACCTCGCCGAGGGCGGCTTCCGCGGGCACATCGTCATGGAGGTCAACACGCGCCGCGCGTCCAGCCGCGTCGAGCGGATGGAGGACCTCGCCGAGGGGCTGGCGTTCACCCGCCTGCACCTCGCCGCCGCCAACCGAACCTGGGAGGTCACCCCGGCAGGTGAGGTCACCCGCCGGGGCACCCGGTGACGCAGCCGCGCCAGGGGCCCGGCAACGGGTCCGGGAGTGGGGCCGGGAGTGGGTCCGGACGGGGTCCGGGTCGGCGGCCCGGACCGACCGAGACGCGCGAGAGGATCCTCGCCGAGGCGCGTGACCTGTTCGCCGAGAAGGGCTACGACGGTACGTCCCTGCGCGCCATCGCCCGCGCCGCCGGTGTCGACCCCGCGCTCGTCCACCATTTCTACGGGAACAAGGAAGGCGTGTTCATCGAGGCGATGCGCTTCCCGGTGGACCTCGCCACCGTGCTGCCCCGCGTCGCGTCCTTTCCCCGGGAGCGGTTCGGGGAGCTGATGGTCCGGACGTTCCTGGACGTGTGGGGCGACGACGAGCGCCGGGCGCCGCTGCTGGCCATGCTCCGCTCGGCGATGACGAACGAGCGCGCGGCGGCGTTGCTGCGAGAGTTCGTCTCCACCGTCCTGTTCGGGCGTGCGGGGAAGGCCACCGACACCCCGCAGTTGCAGATCCAGGCGGCGGCCGGGCAGATGATCGGGCTGATGATCCTTCGCTACGTCCTGCGGGTCGAGCCGATCGCGTCCGCCTCCGAGGACGAGCTGATCGAGCTGGTCGCCCCGACCATCCAGCGCTACTTCGTCTCCTGACCCCACTCGGGCGGGCCCGTGGCGCCCCTCCGCATCCGCCCGCGTCCTTCCGTGTCCTTGCGCATCCTCCGCTTCTCTCGCTTTGCGCGCTTCCGCATGCGTGAACCCCTTGACCGAGGTGCCTTCGCGAACATAAATTCAACAGATGATGAGTTCTAGTCCGGCGGTGCGTGTGCAGGGACTACGGGTCGTGCGCGGCGGTCGCGAGGTCCTGCACGGGGTCACCTTCGACGTGCCGCGCGGGTCCGTCCTCGGGCTCCTCGGCCCGAGCGGCTGCGGGAAGACCACCCTGATGAGGGCCCTCGTCGGCGTCCAGATCGTCAAGGACGGCACGGTGACCGTCCTCGGTGAGCCCGCCGGGTCGCCCGGATTGCGGCGCCGCGTCGGCTACTCGACGCAGACGCCCGCCGTGTACGCCGACCTGACCGTCGCCGAGAACCTGCGCTACTTCGCGTCCGTCCTGCGGGCGCCGCGCGCCGACGCCGACCGCGTGATCGACGAGGTCGGCCTCGCCGATCACCGCGACCAGAGCGCGCAGACGCTCTCCGGCGGCCAGCTCAGCCGCCTCAACCTCGCCGTCGCCCTCCTCGGCACGCCCGACCTGCTCGTCCTGGACGAACCGACCGTCGGCCTCGACCCGGTGCTGCGCAACGAACTGTGGGAACTGTTCCGGGCGCTGGCCGGACGGGGCGCCACGCTCGTCGTGTCCAGCCACGTCATGGACGAGGCGGGCCGCACCGACCGGCTGCTGCTCATGCGCGAGGGCAGGCTCCTCGCCGACGGCACCCCGGACGGCCTGCGCGACCGCACCGGCACCTCCGACCTCGAAGAGGCGTTCCTCCAGCTGATCACCGAGAAGGAGGGGAGCCCCGCATGAGCCTCGCCGTCACCCTCGCCACGACGCGCCGCATCCTGACGCAGCTCAAACACGACCGCCGTACCCTCGCCCTGCTGATGGGCGTGCCCGCGCTGCTGATGATCCTGCTGCGGTACGTCTTCGACGAGCCCGCGCTCTTCGACCGGATCGGGCCGATGCTCCTCGGCCTGTTCCCGTTCATCGTCATGTTCGTCGTCGCCAGCGTCGCCACCCTCCGCGAACGGACCACCGGGACCCTCGAACGGCTGATGACGATGCCGCTCGCCAAGCTCGACCTGCTGGTCGGCTACGCGCTCGCGTTCGGCGTCCTCACGCTCGTCCAGGTCGGCGCCGTCCTGCTCATCTCGCTGACCTGGCTCGGCCTCGACCTCAACGGCTCGCTCGGCTCGCTGATCCTGGTCTCCCTGCTGGACGCGCTGCTCGGCATGGCCCTCGGCCTGTTCGCCAGCGCGTTCGCGCGGTCGGAGTTCCAGGCCGTCCAGTTCCTGCCCGCGTTCGTCCTGCCGCAACTGCTGCTCTGCGGCCTCATCATGCCGCGCTCCGATATGGCGTCCTGGCTGGAAACCATCTCCGACGTCCTGCCGCTCACCTACGCCGTGGAAGGCATGAAGGAAATCAGCGCCCACCCTGACGTCACCGGCACGCTGACCCTCGACATAGCGGTAATGGCCGCTTTCACCCTCACCGCCCTCCTCCTAGGCGCCGCAACCCTCCGCCGCAGGAGTATGTAGTAGCTTCGGCGCATGACCGGCGGAGATCTTCCTGGTGCGTCGGCGTCCGGTGAGGGGGCGTCGCCGGCCGTTGAGCCGCGTGCGCCCGGTGCGCCCG
>JBOHBY010000978.1:0-2876 GCA_050698635.1 Spirillospora sp. | reverse complement strand
CTGGTGCAGGGCGGCGAGGGCGGCGGGCACACCGGCGCCGTCGCGACGACGCTGCTGCTGCCGCAGGTCGTGGACGCGGTCGACATCCCCGTGATCGCGGCCGGGGGCTTCTTCGACGGGCGGGGCCTCGCCGCCGCGCTGGCGTACGGGGCGGCGGGCGTCGCGATGGGGACCCGGTTCCTGCTGACGTCCGACAGCCCCGTCCCGGACGCGGTCAAGCACGTCTACCTGAAGTCCGGCGAGACCGTGGTGACGCGGCAGGTGGACGGCATGCCGCACCGGGTGCTGCGCAGCGGGCTGGTCGACGCCCTGGAGGGCTCGGGACGGGTCGGCGGCCTGGTCGGGGCGCTGCGCAACGGGGCCCGGTTCAAGAAGCTGTCCGGTCTGTCGTGGCGGGAGATGATCGCCGACGGGAGAGCGATGAAGAGCGGCAGGGACCTGTCGTGGTCGCAGGTCCTGATGGCCGCCAACACGCCGATGCTGCTGAAGGCGGCGATGGTGGACGGGCGTCCCGATCTGGGGGTGATGGCGTCCGGGCAGGTCGTCGGGCTCATCGACGACCTGCCCGGCTGCGCCGATCTGATCGACGGGATCGTGCGGCGGGCGGCGGAGGTGATCGCCGCCCAACCGGCCCTCCTGGTCAGTAGCGGCCGCCCACCGCCGCCGGGAGATCGTCCAGTTCGGTGCGGTCGGCGGCCGTGAGGTCCAGGTCGGCGGCGGCCACGTTGTCGCGCAGGTAGCGGGACTTCTTGGTGCCGGGGATCGGCAGGACGTGGTCGCCCTGCGCGAGCGTCCACGCGATCGCGACCTGCGCGGGGGTCGCTCCGTGCCGCCCGGCGACCGCCTTGACGACGTCCACGATGCGCAGGTTGGCCTTCAGCGCGTCCTCCTGGAAGCGCGGGTTGCCGCCGCGGAAGTCGTGGTCCTCGAAGTCGGCGCTGGTGACCGTCCCGGTGAGGAAGCCCCGGCCGAGCGGCGAGTACGGCACGAACGCGGCGCCGCTGGCGGCGCACCAGGAGACCACGTCGCCCGGCCCGCCGTCCGCGGACGGGTCGTCGCCGGGGACGGTTCCGGCGGAGCCGCCGGGGACGCCCATCGCGTCGCGGGTCCACAGCGACAGTTCCGACTGGACGGCCGCGACCGGGTGGATCGCGTGCGCCTGCGCGGCCTCCGCCACGCTGACCTCCGACAGGCCCAGCCCGCGGACCTTCCCTTCCGCGACCAGCTCTGCCATCGCGCCCCAGGTGTCGGCGAGCGGGACGTCCGGGTCGACGCGGTGCAGGTAGTACAGGTCGATCACGTCGGTGCCGAGACGGCGGAGGCTGTCCTCGGCGGACGCCTTCACGTGCTCGGGCGTGCCCCGCCGGACGGTCCGTGTGGACGGCATCTCCGTGGCGACCAGGCCGGTCTTGGTCGCGAGGACGGCCTCGTCGCGGCGCCCGGCGAGCGCGCGGCCGACGAGCGACTCGTTGTGACCGTCGCCGTAGGGCTGCGCGGTGTCCAGGAACGTGACGCCGAGGTCCAGCGCCTCGCGGATCAGCGCGACCGACGCGTCGTCGTCGCGCTCGGACGTGTTGTACGCCCAGCTCATCCCCATGCAGCCGAGGCCGACCGCGCCGACCGGCGTACCCGCGAACTCGCGTTTCCTCATGATTGGTGCCCCTTCCGTGCTCAAGCCGCCGTGGTCAGGCGGGAGGGTTCGGCGACGGCCGCGACCAGGCCGCCGTCCACGATGAGGTCCTGGCCGTTGACGTAGGCGGCGTCCGGTGAGGCGAGGAACGCGTCGGCCTCGTCCTCGGGGACGGCGCCACGGTACATCGGCGCGTCGATGTAGCCCGGACTGACCGAGTTGACCCGGACGCCGCTTGGCCCGAGCTCCGCCGCCAGCGTGCGGGTCAGGCCGTGCACGGCCGCCTTCGTCGCCGCGTACACCGAGCCGACCGGAAGGCCGCGATGCAGCGTCCACGACGCGTTGATCACGATCGCGGCGTCGGCGGACAGCAGCGGCAGCGCCCCGGTGATCAGAGCGGTCTTGCGCGCGAATCGTGGTGTCATGGCAGCGATCGTGCCGGTCGCGGCGGAGGGGAGGCAGAGTCCGCTTATCGTGGGTGCGCTACCACCAGGCTGAGGCGGTTTCAGCCTGCGGCGGCCAGGCCCCGGCGGGCCGTCAGGCGTTCGAGGCGCTCCAGCGTTCCGGTGCCGGGGCGCGGGTTGTAGAGGACGAGGTCCTGCCCGGGACGGTCGGCGAGCGGCAGCACCGTCGAGTCGAAGATCAGCTCACCGGCGTCCGGGTGCCGGATCGCCTTCACCGCCTGCGTCGAGGCGCTGACCTCGTGCCGGTGCCACAGCTCCGCGAACTCGGGGCTGACGGCCAGCAGGTCCTCGGCGATACGGGTGAACTCGGGGTCGTCGGGGTAGCGGGCGGCGTCGGCGCGGAACCGTCCGACGACGTCGGGCGCGACGGCCTCCCAGTGCATGTTCAGGTCGCGGTAGCGGACGCTGGTGAAGAACGTGACCAGGCAGTTGTGGTCGGTGTCGCCGTAGCCGAACACCTCGCGGGCCGCGTCGTTGAAGGCGATGAGGTGCCAGTGGCGTTCGCGGATGTAGGCGGGGCGGGGCGACCAGGAGTCCAGGATGCGCCGAAGCTCCGGCGGGACCGGCTCGACGGGGCCCGCCTCGGCCTGCGGCGGGTTCAGGCCGGCGAGCAGGTAGAGGTGCTCGCGTTCGGCGTCGTCGAGGTGGAGCGCGCGGGCGATCGCGTCCAGGACGTCACCGGACACTTTGATGCCGCGGCCCTGCTCCAGCCACGTGTACCAGGACACGCCGACACCAGCGAGGACGGCGACCTCCTCGCGGCGCAGCCCCGGCGTGCGGCG
>JBOHBY010000977.1:0-2202 GCA_050698635.1 Spirillospora sp. | reverse complement strand
CGTCCCGGCAGGCGGCGGACGCGGCGGCGTCCGTCCTGGTCGGGCGCGTCTCCATCGGCATGGACCCGCGCGCCGCCACGCGCGTGGCCGCCGAACGGGCGGCCGAGGTCGTGGCGGCCCTCCCCAGCAGCACCAAGGACCCCGACGACGGCCCCGCCTGCACCTTCGCCTCCGCCATCGTGGACGGCGCGGGCGTCACCGTCGGATGGGTCGGCGACAGCCGTGCCTACTGGCTCTCGTCCGCCGGCTCGTGTCTCCTCACACGGGACGACTCGTGGGCCACACAGATGGTCGAGAACGGGGAGTTGAGCGCGGCGGACGCCTGGGCCGACCACCGCGCGCACGTCCTGACCGCCTGGCTCGGCGCGGACGCGGGAGCAGTCGAACCACGGGTGGCGGCGTTCCGCCCCACCGTCCCCGGGCTGGTGCTGGTCTGCACCGACGGGCTCTGGAACCATCTGCCGGAGCCGTCCGACCTCGCGGCCGTGGCGGCGGCAGACAGGCACAACGGTGGGGACGGCCTTGGCGGGCGGCCGATCCACGTGGCGCGGCGGCTGCTGCGGGCGGCGCTCGACGCGGGCGGGCACGACAACGTCACGGCGGCGGTGATCCCCTGGCCGCCGCCAAGAGCGAGCAGGGAGCCGGGCAGATGAGCGACGTCCCCGAGTTCACGGTGCGTGTGGACCAGAACCCGTACCTTCCGGCCGGGGGACGGGAGATGCACGCGATCCTGACCGTGGAGTCCCGCTCGTCCACCGGTGGCGGCAGCGGCGGCGGCAGCGGCAGCGGCGAAACCGCCGACACCCCGGACGGTACGGAACGTGCGCCCGCCGCGGAGATCATCATCATCGACACCTCCGGCTCGATGTCGTACCGGCGCAAGATGACCGCGGCGAAACGGGCGGCGCGGGCGGCGGTGAACGTGCTGCGCGACGGGGTGCACTTCGCCGTGGTCGCCGGCGCGAACCGGCCGCGGATGATCTACCCGCAGGGGGAGCGGCTGATCGCGGCGGACGCGACGTCCCGCCGCAACGCCGTGAACGCGGTCGGACGCCTGGAGGCCGCCGGCGGGACGGCGATCGGTTCGTGGCTGCGCCTCGCCGACCGCCTGTTCACCGGCTACGACGACGCCGTCAAGCACGCCATCCTGCTGACCGACGGCAAGAACCAGCACGAGTCCGACGAGGAGCTGGCCGCCGCGCTGCGGGCCTGCTCGGGCCATTTCCTGTGCGACGCGCGCGGTGTCGGCACCGACTGGGACGTCGACGAGCTCCGCACGATCACCTCGGCCCTGCTGGGCGGGTTCCTGGACGTCCCCGACCCGGGCGACCTGGAGGCCGACTTCCTGGCGATGACGCGCACCGCGATGTCCAAGCGGGTCGCCGACGTGGCGCTGCGCGTGTGGACACCGCGGCAGTCGCGGCTCCGGTTCGTCAAGCAGATGGTCCCGGCCGTGGAGGACCTCACCGAGCGGAGGGTCGGGTCGGGCGCGCAGACGGGCGACTATCCGCTGGGCGCGTGGGGGGCCGAGAACCGCGAGTACCACCTGTGCGTCGAGATCGACGAGCCCGGCGACGTCGGACGGCAGATGCGCGCGGCCCGGGTGGAGGTCCTCGCGGGCGACGCGCTGCTCGCGTCCGAGATCGTCCTGGCCGAGTGGACCGACGACGAGGAAAGGTCGACGCGGATCAGCCGGCGCGTCGCGCACCACACCGGCCAGTCCGAGCTCGCCGAGGTCATCCAGGCGGGCCTGGAGGCGCGCCGGGACGGCGACGAGGACACCGCCACCGCCAGGCTCGGACGCGCCGTCGTGCTGGCCCGCGAGGTCGGCAACGAGCAGATCTCCGACCTGCTGGACCGGGTGGTCGACGTCGTCGACCCGGCGCGCGGCACGGTGCGGCTGAAGCGGGAGGTGTCCAAGGCGGACGAGATGTCGCTGAACACCCGCTCCGTCCGGACGGTCCGCACGACCCGCCACAGCGACGAGCCGGGGGGAGGCTGAGGCCCATGCCGCCCATCCCGCCCGTGCCGGTCTGCCCGCACTGCGGATCACCACGCACCGGACGTTTCTGCGAGGTCGACGGCTACGACTTCGACACCGGCGCGTTCCACACCGTCCAACTGATCACCGGCCCCGTCCCCGACCAGCCCGCGGACCAGGCCGCCGCGGAAAGCCCGCCCCCGCTCATCCCGGCACAGCGC
>JBOHBY010000976.1:0-1504 GCA_050698635.1 Spirillospora sp. | reverse complement strand
GCGGGGGCCGGCGCCGGGCCGCCCCCCGTCTCCGCGCGCAGGAAGTCGGCCAGCGCCCCCGGGGTCGGATAGTCGAATCCGACCGTCACCGGCAGTCGCAGACCGGTGGCGGCGGTCAGCCTCGCGTGCAATTCCACCAGGCCGAGCGAATCCAGCCCTATTTCCAGGAAAGGACGGTCCTCGGTGACGATGTGCCGACCTGACGGGTCTATTTTCCGCAGGACGGCGAGCGTCTGGGAAATGACCGTGTCGAGCGACCGTTCCGGCGCGGCGAACTCATTCATGCGCGCACTCCACCATTCTTTCCTTCCCGGGACGGGGGCGGGCGCGGCGCGTCAGGACTTCCAGGTCCCGGCCATCTCCGCGGCGAACTCGCCGAACGAGCGCGGCGCGTGGCCGAGCAGCTTGGTCAGCCGCTCGACGTCCTCGGCGGAGGCGGCGTGGCCGTTCTGGTCGTAGTGCTCGTAGGTCAGCCAGATGTCGCGGGCGAGGTGCTGCGGCATCATCTCGTTGAGGATCATGGCGCAGGACTCCAGGTCGTCGCCGACGTAGGCGATCTCCACGCCGAGGGTGCGGCTCCAGGTGTCGGTCACGCCCTGCCCGGTCAGCGGCTCGGGGCCGCCGACGACGTAGGTCTCACCGTGGTGGCCCGGCGTGGTCAGGACGATCGCCGCGGCCTCCGCGACGTCGCGCACGTCCACGCGGGAGACGCCGTGGGTGCCGAGCGGGATGCCGTTGATCCCGGCGAGGAGCATCTCCTTGGCCAGGATGTCGTTCTGCATGAACTCGTTCGGCCGCAGGATCGTGAACGGGACGCCGGACGCCTTGACGGCCTTCTCGACGGCGAGCTTCACCGCGCAGTGCGGGGGCGTGAACAGCGTCTCCGGGTCGTGGGTGGACACGTAGACGAGGTGGCCGACCTCGGCGCGCTTGGCGGCGTCGACGGCCAGCATCCCCTGGAACAGCTCGGCCTCGCCGATGGGGCAGTTCAGGAACACCGCGTCGGCGGCGGCGAACTCCGCGCCCAGCAGCTTCAGGTCGAGCAGGTCGCCGACGACGCCGCGGACGCCGTCCGGCAGCGCGGCGGCCTTGTCCTCGCTGCGGGTCAGCACCGACACCTCGGCGCCGCGGGTGAGCAGCTCGCCCACCAGGGCCGTCCCGATGGTCCCGGTGCCGGCGGTGACGAAAACCTTCATCGCTTTCCTCCGTGTGTTGCTGCGCGCATCCCGGTTGAATGCGGACGCTTTCACCGGGCCATGGGAATGGCGCGGATTCTGTTCAGGACGCTACCGGCCGCCGCGGGGCGCACCAACCCTTATGGCCCCCTAGCGCATTGCCGCGAGCCGCGCCCGATCGACCTTTCCGTTGTGCGTCAGCGGAAGGTCTCCGACGATATGGAGTTCCTGCGGGACCATATAGTCGGGCAGCGCCTCGGCGCAGAAGGTGCGGGCGGCCATCCGGTCCAGGTCGGGCGGTGCGGCGACGAACGCGCACAGGACGGGGT
>JBOHBY010000975.1:0-3198 GCA_050698635.1 Spirillospora sp. | reverse complement strand
CTCGGCCTCCGTGACGCTGCCGAGCAGCCGGTACGCCGCGCCGAACACCGCGGGACGGTACGCCGCCCAGTCCAGGTCGTCCACGTTCGTGGAGCCTACTTGGCCGCTACCGGGGACAACTTGGCCGGTCTCGGGCGGATGTCTTGCGGGCGGTGAGCCACTCCCCGGACGATGAGCGTCATGCCCCCAGACACGTCCCCAGACGAGCCCGCGGACATCGACACCACCCGTCCGCATCCCGCCCGCATGTGGAACTACTGGGTCGGCGGGAAGGACTACTACCCGATCGACCGGGAGGTCGGCGACCAGGTCGCCGCCGCGTTCCCGGGGGTGGGCGACGTCGCCCGGCACTCCCGCGCCTGCCTGTGCCGGATGGTCCGCCATCTGGTCGCCGAGGAGGGCGTCCGTCAGTTCGTCGACATCGGCACCGGGCTCCCGACGCACGACAACACGCACGACGTCGCCCAGCGCATCGCCCCGGAATGCCGTGTCGTGTACGTCGACAACGATCCGCTCGTCCTCGTCCACGCCAGGGCGCTGCTGACCAGCCGGAAGGAAGGGGCGACCGACTACGTCGAGTGCGACGTCCGGGACCCGGAGCGGATCCTCGCCGAGGCCGCCCGCACCGTCGACTTCGGGCGGCCCATCGGGCTCATCATGTTCGGGATCATGGGCAACGTGGTCGACGACGAGGAGGCGTACGGGATCGTCCGGCGGCTCACCGGCGCCCTGCCGCCGGGCAGCTTCATGGCGTTCAACGACGGCACGGGCCTGCTCGACGGGGCGGGCCGCGACGAGGGCAACCGGATCGCCGTGGAGAAGGGCTCGACGCCGTACATCACGCGGACGCCCGAGCAGATCGCCGCCTTCCTCACCGGGTTCGACCTGCTGGAACCCGGTGTCGTCACCACGTCCCGGTGGCGGCTGGAGCCGACACCGTTCGGTGAGGTGCCCGAGGTGGACGCCACCTGCGCGCTCGGCCGCAAACCCTGACGGCTACTGGACGCGGCGCAGCACCATCCTGACGGTGCCGTCGCGGTCGGTGGTCTCGTCCGCGAGGTGGAAGCCCTGGTCGGCGAGCGTCCGGGCGGTGAGGTGGTAGGCGTGGCGGGCGGTGACCCTGCCCAGCCACGACTCGTTGTACTTCCTGCGGTCGTACTCGCTGATCGTCGCGACGAAATGGCCGTCGGGGCCGCGCACGAACCCGATGTCGTTGGACGCGCGCCCGACGTGCCTGCGCCGGACGATCACGTGCGCGACGTCCGCACGCCGGTCGCCCCGGTACCCGTACAGCGGCTGGGCCTCGTCATGCACCTCGACGTCGCCGAAACCGACGTCGGCGAGCGCGGCGCACAGCGCCTCGGAATCGGTGATCTTCGTGGCGAGGGTGGTGAAGTGGGACATCTGCTCCTCCGTAACGGGTCAGGACTTCCGGAGATCCAGGGGGCTCAGGGGTTCCAGCGGGACGACGAAGCGCTGCTCCGCCTCCGCCGCCTCCGCGAACGACGCCGACTGGGCGCGGCCCTCCCGCAGCCAGGCGCGCAGCGCGGCGATCGTCTCGCGCTGGGACACCGACAGCGGCACCTGCCGGTCGAGCGCGGCGAACACGTCGTCGGTGCGGAACTCGCGGTCCTGGTTGAAGCCGACGTACATCGCGTCCACGATGGCCTGCTCGATCTCCGCGCCGACATAGCCCTCCGCGCGCCTGGCCAGCCTGGCGACGTCGTAGTCGCCCGGGAACCGGTTGCGTTTGCGCAGGTGGACGGCCAGGATCTCGGCGCGCTCCTCCGCCGTCGGCAGGTCCAGGAAGAAGATCTCGTCGAAGCGGCCCTTGCGCAGCACCTCCGGCGGCAGGCTGCCGACGTCGTTGGCGGTGCCGACCACGAAGCACGGCGTGGTCTTCTCCTGCATCCAGGTGAGGATCGTCCCGAACACGCGGGTGCTGGTGCCGGAGTCGCCGCCGCCGTGCGCGAGCGCCTTCTCCATCTCGTCGATCCACACCACGCACGGCGCGACGGTCTCGGCGAGCCGGAGCGCCTGGCGGGTGCGCTCCTCGGCCTCGCCGACGAGCGAGCCGAACAGGGCGCCGACGTCCAGGCGCAGCAGCGGCAGCCGCCACAGCCCGCCGATCATCTTCGCGGTCAGGCTCTTGCCGGTGCCGGGAATCCCGATCAGCGCGATGCCCTTCGGCGCCGGGAGCCCGTAGTCGCGGGCCTCCTGGGTGAAGGCGCGCTCGCGGAGCCGGAGCCAGTCCTTCAGGACGTCGAGTCCGCCGACGTCGTCGGGCGTCTCGTGCACCGGATAGAACTCCAGTGCCTCGCTCGCCCGGATGACCTCCTTCTTGTCCCGGACCACCGCCTCGATGTGCCGGTCGTCGAGCGCGCTGTCCTGGACGATCGCCTTCGCGTACGAGCGGCGCGCCTGCGCGGCCGTCATGCCGAGCGCCGCCTGGCCGAGCTTCTCCGCCCCGGCGGGGGTGAGGTCGACCTTGATGCCGGGCGTCTTGGCCAGGCCGGTCAGTACCTCGTCGAGCTGGGCGGCGTCCGGGAGCGGCAGCTCGACGATGACGGCCTCGTCCTTCAGCTCGGCGGGGACGGTCCGGGTCGGCGTGGTCACGATGACGGACTTGCGGGTGAACTTCAGCCGCTGCACCGCGCTGCGCAGCTTCCGCTTCACCTGCGGGTTCGTCCAGCAGTCGTGGAAGTCCTTGAGGACGAACGCGATGTCGCCGTCGAGCTTCTCGACCTGCTCGATCACCGCCAGCGGATCCCGCGCCGACGGTTTCGACCCGATCTCGCCGGAGAGGGTCTCGAAGCCGTCCGCCAGGTCCCAGGCCAGGCAGGGGCGGCGGGTGCGCCGGCACACGTCGGCGATCGCGTGGAGCGCGCGTTCCTCCTCCACGGTGACGACGACCACCAGCGTGTACCTGGCACGCAGGAACAGGTCGAGTTCGGCGTCAATCCCCATGCGCACGCTCCCGTTCAGGGTCGATCTCGATGTCTGTCAGGGCCGCCGGTTCCACGGCGGTGTCGGCCAGCTCCACGTCGTGGCGGTGCCGCCACCGCGCGAGCGCGACGATCAGGCGCGCCCACGCCTGTTCCCCGTCCGGACGGACCTCGAAGGCGGTCTCAAGGCGCTCCGCGGCGGCCGGGGCGAGACCGGCCGCCGGGACGCGGCACGCCGCCGTCAGGTCCGGAT
>JBOHBY010000974.1:0-2502 GCA_050698635.1 Spirillospora sp. | reverse complement strand
ACGACGCCCTCGACGCGGTGCGGGCGCCCGAGCGCCCGCGCCGCCGCCTCGACGTCGCCCGCGTCGAGCCGCTGGCGGATGTAGGTGGACGAGATCGTGTCGCCGTTCGCCACCAGCGGCATGCCCTGGGTGGTGAAGTCGTACTTCTCGCCGAGCTCCTTCAGCAGCGCCACGTTGCCCTTGGCCTTGTGCCCGAACCGGAAGTCCTCGCCGACGATGACGTGGGCCGCGTGCAGCCGGTCGACCAGGACCGACTGGACGAACTCGTCCGGCGGCATCTTCGACAGCTCCAGCGTGAACGGCACGACGACGACCGCGTCGGTACCGAGCCCTTCCAGCAGTTCGATCCGGCGCCTGGTGGTGGCCAGCAGCGGCGGATGGGTGCCGGGCCGGACGACCTCGTCCGGGTGCGGGTCGAAGGTGATGACCACCGACCGCAGGCCGCGGCGGCGGGCCTCCTCGACCGCCGTGCCGACGATCCGCTGGTGGCCGCGGTGAACCCCGTCGAACACCCCGATGGAGACCACCGAACGGCCCCCGTCCGCGGGAACCTCGTCGAGGCCATTCCAGCGCCGCACCATGCTCTCCCTGCGTAGGACGTGCCTGCCCGGTCGTATAGCCGCCCGGTTCTGCTGCCGTCCTAAGAGTGCCATGCGCGAGGCGTCCAGGTGGCAACCGGGTTCACGCCGAAGGTGGCGCCCGGGTTCACGCCGACTGGTAGACGACGAACGAGACGGCGATGTACTGCAAGATGTAGGCGGCGAGCGTGCACGCGTGGAACACCTCGTGGAACCCGAACCAGCGCGGCGACGGGTTCGGACGGCGCAGCCCGTACACCACCCCGCCGATGCTGTAGCAGACGCCGCCGCTCGCGACCATGAGGCAGGCGACGAGGCCCGCGCCGTCCAGGAACTGCGGCAGGAAGAACACCGCCACCCAGCCGAGGACGATGTAGAGGGTCACGTAGAGGGCGCGTGGCGCGGTGATCCAGGCCGTCCGGAAGACGACGCCGGCGATGGCGCCCGTCCACACGATGGCGAGGACGGCGACGCGGACGCCGCCGTCCAGCGCGAGGACGGCGAACGGCGTGTACGTCCCGGCGATGATCAGGTAGATGTTGGCGTGGTCGAAGCGGCGCAGGATCTCCAGCAGCCGGTGCGAGGTCTGCCGGTGGTAGGTCCCCGAGATCCCGAACAGCAGCCCCGAGGTCGCCACGTACACCGCCGACGCGAGCCGCGCCTCCAGGCTCGGCCCCAGCGCGACCAGCACGAGCCCGGCCACGAGCACCGCGGGGAACGCGCCGACGTGCAGCCAGCCGCGCAGCCGCGGCCGGGTCGGGGACGCCACCTGGGCGCCGTCGTTCACGGTGGTCACGGACACCTCCTCGCCGACAACCTACGGAGTAGTAGGTTACGTGACCGTAGGTTGGAATGCACCGGTTTCCCCCGGTGATGATCGCCACGGGCGGGGTGTCCCGTCCAGGTCTCGCGGCTGATCAGGAGATGAACACGGCGAGCGGCTTGGCGACCGGCCCGTGCTCCTCGACGAGGGCCAGCAGCGTCCCGTCCGGGGCGAAGACACCGACCGGGCCCGGACCGAGACCGGCGGCCGGGAGGCGTCCGCCGTGCGCGACCTTGCGGGCGTCGTCGTCGGACACGTCGCGGCGCGGGAACACCGCGGCGACCGCCTCGCCCATCGGCAGGATCTCCGGCTTCTCCGCGAGCTGGTCGAGCGTCCGCGCCATGCCGAGGTCGTAGGGCCCGACGCGGGTGCGGCGCAGCGCCGTCAGATGGCCGCCGCAACCGAGGGACGCGCCGAGATCGCGGGCCAGCGCGCGGATGTAGGTACCGGACGAGCACGCGACCGACGCGTCCACGTCGATCACCTCGCCCTGCCGCCGGACGTCCAGGACGTCGAACGCGCGCACGGTCACCGGACGGTCGGCCAGCTCGACCTCCTCGCCCCTGCGCGCCATCTTGTAGGCCCGCTGACCGTTCACCTTGATCGCGCTGACCTGCGGCGGGACCTGCCGGATCGGCCCGGTCAGCGCCGCGACACCGGCGCGCAGCGCGTCATCGGTCACCCCGGCGGCCGACGCGGTCGCCGTCACCTCGCCCTCGGCGTCGTCGGTGTTGGTCGACACGCCAAGCCGGATCGTGGCGTCGTACCCCTTCTCCGTGAGCGCCAGATGCCCGAGGAGCCGGGTGGCCTTGCCGACCCCGAGCACCAGCACGCCCGTCGCCATCGGGTCGAGGGTGCCCGCGTGCCCGACCCGCCGGGTCCGCGCGAGCCGCCGCATCCTGCCGACGACGTCGTGCGACGTCCAGCCGGACGGCTTGTCGACGATGACGAGTCCCGAGTTCTCCACGCCCGCTCCGAAGGTCAGGGTCAGTTCTGGACGTCAGGCGTCCTGGCCGTCATCGCCGTCATCGCCGTCGCAGTCATCGCCGCCGTCGCCGGGCAGGCGCAGCGCGGCGCGCAGCCGGTCGATGATCCCGGCGG
>JBOHBY010000973.1:0-8015 GCA_050698635.1 Spirillospora sp. | reverse complement strand
CAGCAGGACGCCGGTCGCGTTGATCACCGGACGCAGCCCGGACGCGGTCGGCGGCAGCGCGTCCACCGCCGCGTCGGCGACCGCGTCCGGCGGGATCTCCCCCGCCCTGGCCCGCCGCTGCGCGTCGACGACGGCCGCCTTCACGACGCCGCGTCCGATCCGTTCCGCCGCCTCGGCGAGCCGCGGGTCGGCGAGCAGCACGTCGGTGCGGGCGATCCGGCGGCGCCCGTCGGCGGGCGGGGCTTGGTGATCCATCAGGCGACCTCCGGGGATTCTCCGCGCTGTCCGGCAAGCATCCCACGGGCCCGAAGAGCGGTTACATCCTGTCACCACCAGGCAAGGTCATAGCCGGTTGTAGCAGTGGCAAAGCTGTGAGTAACTGTTCCCCGGAGCCCCACGGCTCTCTGCGGAGGCACGCGACCACACCTTGATCAGCGAGGGGACCGACGATGGACGAACAGCTGGCCGAGCGGGTGCACCGGCTCCTGTCCGGCCCGACCGGCCTGGGCACGTCGGCGGCGCGCATCCCGGGCCTCCCGACCACCGGCCTGCTGCCCCCCGGCCTGCCGAGCCCCACCCGCGAGGGCGGGCACTTCTCGCCGGGGTACGCCGAACGGGAGTGGGGCGACGGCTCGTTCCCACCGCTCTACTGCCCGCTGACGGCGCGGATCGACGAGGGCCTGGCCCGCGAGGTCAACGACGGCCTGGTCGCGTGGGCGGGCGAGGTCGGGATCTACGCCGACCGGCTCGACCAGTTCCGCGACACCGGCTGGGGGCGCCTCGCGGTGCTGGCCCACCCCGAGACCGACGAGGTCGACCCGCTCCTGTTCGCCGCCAAGATGAACGCCGCCTGGTGGGCCTGCGACGACTACTACGCCGACGACACCGACCTCGGCGCCACCCCGACCGAGCTTCCGCCCCGGCTGGCGCTGGTCATGTCGGCGATGGACCCGCCGCCCGCCGCCGGGAAGTACACCGGCGAGCTTGAGGACGCGATCGCCGCCGATCCCGTCCTGGTGGCGCTGCGCTCGGCCACCGAGCACTGCCGTCGGCTCGCCGGCCCGTCCCAGGTCGCGCGGATCTGCAACACCACGTTCCAGATGTACGTGAGCTGGACGGCCTACGCCGCCTGGCGGCACCTGGGCGAGCTGCCGCCGGTGTGGCGCTACCTCGCCGCGCGCCAGCACGACAGCTTCTACACCTCGATGACGCTGATCGACATCGTCGGCGGCTACCAGCTCGACGCGAACCTGTTCTACGAGCCGCGCGTCCACCGCGCCGTGATGCAGGCCGGGACCGCGTCCGTCATCGTCAACGACCTGCACTCGGCCGAGCGCGAGGCGGCCGACGACCTGCCCGACTGCAACGTGGTCCTGCTGATCGCGGACGAGGAGGGCTGCACGCTGCGCGAGGCGGTCGAGACCGCCGTCGCGATGCACAACCACTTCGTCCGGGGGTTCGAGGCGAGCCAGCGGGAGCTCGCCGCGCTCCCGTCCCCCGAGCTCCAGCGGTTCCTGCTCGGCGTGCAGGGCTGGATGGCCGGCGGCCTCGAATGGCACGGCTCCACCGACCGCTACAAGTGACCACCCGCTACGGGTGACCACCCGAACGTCCTGTAAACCCGTCGAGAAAGGACCTCTCCCTATGGGATCCACCCAGGGCACCGCGGTTCTCAACAGCCTTTACCAGCACTCGGTCGCCGACTACTGGAACGCGGAGAAGAACCCGGTCAATCTGCGGCTGGGCGACGTTGACGGGATCTACCACCACCATTACGGCATCGGCGCCGTGGACTGGTCCGTGCTGGACGGCCCGTCCGGCACCCGCGAGGAGCGGACGATCGCCGAACTGCACCGGTTGGAGACCGCGCAGGCAGAGCTGCTGATGAGCCATCTCGGCGGCGTCCAGCCGACCGACCGGCTGCTGGACGCGGGGTCGGGGCGCGGCGGGTCCAGCCTGATGGCCCACCAGCGGTTCGGCTGCCGGGTGGACGGCGTGTCGATCTCCGAGTCGCAGGTCGCGTTCGCCGGCGCGCAGGCCGAGCGGCTGGCCGTGGAAGACACGGTGCGCTTCCACTTCAAGAACATGCTCGACACCGGTTTCGAGAGCGGCGCGTTCCAGGCCATCTGGAACAACGAGAGCACGATGTACGTGGAGCTGGGCCAGCTGTTCGCCGAGCACTCGCGGCTGCTGCGGCGCGGTGGCCGGTACGTGTGCGTCACCGGCTGCTACAACGACGCCTACGGGCTGCCGTCGCGGGCCGTGAGCGAGATCAACGCGCACTACATCTGCGACATCCACCCGCGCAGCACGTACTTCAAGGAGATGGCCGCGAACCGGCTGGTGCCGATCAGCGTCGTCGACCTGACCGCCGCGACGATCCCGTACTGGGAGTTGCGCGCCAAGTCGTCGCTGGCCACCGGCATCGAGCCGGCGTTCCTCGACGCCTACAAGGGCGGCAGCTTCCAGTACCTGCTCATCGCCGCCGACCGCGTCTGAGACGGTTGGCGCGACCGCGCGCGATTCCCGGTGGCGCGGGCGACGGCCAGGCCCCCGGCATGTGTGCCGGGGGCCTGGTCCACTTCTGGCCACGGTGCCGGGCGCCCGGCGCCCTGGCCCGCCGCCCTAGCCGCGTGCGGGACGGGCCGGCCCGGCGCCCTTGTTGAGCGCGTCGTCGCGGAGGAGACCGGAGGTCTCCAGGTACTGGCGGCCGCGGGGTGACAGGTCCCACGCGTTGTGGCGCCACTCCTTCGTGCGCGACACGACGCCCGCGGACAGCAGCTTGCGGCCGACGCGGCTGATCTCCGTCTCGTCGGTGCCGAGTTCGGCGGCGAGCTCCTTGTTCGACAGGCCCGCGCGCCGGGACACCGCGACGAGGAAACGGGCGGCGTACCCGTCGGGCTGGAGCGCGAGCTGGAGGCCGGACGGGAGCCGCTTGAGCGCCCAGTGCACGACGTCGATCAACCCGAGGACGCGTCCGCGCTGCTCGCGCTGCGGGCCGTCCAGCCGGTCGACGTCGAGGTAGTGGCGGTGCAACCACTGGAGTCCGTCCTGACATTCCACCAGGGCGGGCTCGTCGGTGTTGAGGGAGGCGTCGGTTATCAGCATGCCGAGGGCGCTGAAGTGCCCGTCGCTGATGACCTTGGCGTTCTCCATGGAGTCGAGGAGGCGCCGGATCTCCGTCCGGCGGTCGCGTGGGGAATCGGGAACAGCGCTCATAGTCACTCCCAAGGTCGACGAGCACCGCCGGACCCCTCCAGCATGCGTATATGCCAAGTGAATGTCAAGTGAAGCGGTTTCGCTGACTCTGTTGCGGACGACACTGAATTACGAGCCCGTGAGAGTTAGCATCGACGCACCACCTGTAACCTCGCGTGTCAATCCCCCGGGGGCGCTTATGACGGATCAGTTGGCCGCAGCCGACCATCCGGCCGAACCAGCTGATCTCTTCGTCCGGCTCTACGACTCGATCGCGGACGGCGTCTTCCAGGACTGGACGGCCACGCGCTGGTACGCCGACGAGCAGGTCCGGCGGGAGGCCGGTGAGATCGCCGAGACCGTCCTGGACGACGGCGTCCTCGACCCCGCCGAGACCGCGCGGATCATCGCCGAGCATGGCGACCTCGGCCGGTTCACGATCATGCTCGGGCTCGACATCGCGCTCGCCCACGCCAGCCCGTACGCGCCTTACCACAACGCCCCCGCGCTGGCGTCCGTGCTGGTCCACTACCTGACCGAGGGGAAGTTGAACGGGGAGGGCACGACCGGCGCGCTGCTCCCCCGCTGCGCGTTCCCCGGACGGCCGCTCGGGCTGCGCACCAAGGCCGAGTTCTTCGGCGTCCACCGCGTCCCGCAGAGCGAGTGGGACAGGATCGACCACCGGCTCCTGCCCGCGGTGAACGACCCGCACTTCAGCCGGGACGAGCCCGTCGCGGTCGGGTGCGCGCCGGTGCTGGAGACGCTCGACGACGTCGACGTCGAGTTCACCCGCAAGCACGGGATGACCGTGTACCGGCTCCGGCCGATGGACTCCTCCGGGCTCCGCAGCCGCGTGAAGGCGATCGTCCGGCGGCTCGACGAGTCCGGCGCGCAGCTCGCCGTGATGCCGGAGGCGTCGCTGTCGGACGGCCTGCTGGAACTGTGGAAAGAGGTCGCGTTCGATACCGCCGGACGCGACAGGGACCAGCGCCCCCTGCGGTTCCTGCTCCTCGGCAGCGGCCCGCTCGGCGGCGAGGACCCGCCGCCCAACCGTTCCGTCCTGCTCGACCGCTGGACGGGACAGGAACTGCTCGTCCAGGACAAGCTGTCGGGGTTCACGATGGACGCCGAGCAGATGCGGCTGTGGCGGCTGCCGGACGCGCCCGCGTCCGGCACGGCCGGGGAGTACATCAGGCCCGGCACGAAGATCAGCGTGCTCGACTCCTCGCTCGGCCGCCTCGCGGTCCTGATCTGCGAGGACATCGGACGCTCGATCGGCTGGGAACGCGAGCTCCAGTCGTGCGGCGTGTCCCACCTGCTCGTCCCGATCTTCTCCAAGCCGATCCTGGAGCACCGCTGGGAGGAGCAGGCCGCCGAGCGGCAGGTCGCGGGCCTCGGCACGTGGGTTGCGGTGTCCAACAGCCTCGCGGTCGGTGCCGCCATCCCCGACGAGGACCTCCCCGGCACCCGCTACACCTGCCTCGTCGCCGGGCCGGAGAGCCTGCACCGCACGGCCTACGTGACCGAACGCCAGTTCGGCGTGTCCAGGACGGGCGCCGAACTCGGACGGCTGCCCACCTCGGAACTGCCCCGCGTCTTCCCGGGTGCCGCGTACGACATCTGGCACGAGCACTGGCAGGGCGCCAAGTAGGTCACTCGACCGTCACTCGACCGTGAACGGCTCCGGGCTGACGGCTGTGCCGTCCGGGGCGTTCACGATCAGGGGCCCGGACGTCGCGCCCGCGGGGACGGTCGTGCGGACGAGCGTGTCCGTCGCGTCGGTCACCGCGGCCCGCACCCCGCCGAACCGGACGGCCGTCACCGCCGCGAGCCCGCTGCCGTGGACGGTGACCGCGCTCCCGGCCGGGCCGCGTACCGGCTCCATCCCGCTGATCGTCGGCACTGGCGCGTGGTCGCGGCCGGCCTGCGCGGGCGCCAGCAGCACCGAGAACACGGCGCGGAACTTCTCGGCGGTCTCGCGGGAGAACTGCCCGACGAGCGCGGCGATGGCCGTCACGCCGTACGGGTTGATGTCGGACGGGCCGCCCAGCGGCGAGGTCAGCCCACCGCGCACGACGAGGTAGACCACCAGCCCGAACAGCGCCCCGACGAACGGGAGCAGCAGGTACATCATCAGCCAGCTCCGGCGCAGCGCGCGGTTCCCGACGTACCAGTAGAACGACCGCAGCACGTGCGCGATCGAACCGAGCGCGCCCGCCGCCATGACGACGACGAACAGGCTCGTCTCGCGGGACATGACCGGCGACCACCCCGCCAGGTGCAGGGTCTTGGACACCGGCGTGATCTCCGCGCCCCCGCCGGGCACCGCCCGCGGACCCGGCGGCCACGCCTGCACGAGCACGATCACCAGCACCGCCGTGAGGACCATCAGGACGACGAACACCACGACGATGTCGCGGGTGCGGGCGTACTCGGATCCGACCGGCGACTCGGCCACGGCCTCTCCCCCTGGTGTTCTCTTGTGCCTCATGGTTCCTGCCGGATATCGAGACGGTACAGGGCTGCGTTTCCCCATGCGTTGATCAAGCGGGATTCAAAGATTCCGACAATCAAGTGCAAATTGGTTGAGTCTTCCGGCAGCACTCGCGGCCGTCCTGGCCGCCGGCCTCGCCGCCGGGGTCCAGACGTCCGCCGCGGCGGAGCCGAGGGGCCCGACGAGAGTCAGCCCGAGGCCCGCCGCTTGCGCGAGCAATGGCCATCGCCCTATTAGGCCGACCATCCAAGAAACGGCGGCCGACCCTCGCACGGGACAGCCACGAAGCGTATGATCCAGATCACTCTCACTAGGTAGTCTCTAAAGCTGAAGTGATCGGTGTGCTCGCATGACAGAAGCGTTTTCGGTCGCCTCCGTCCCCGCGACCGTCTCCCGTCCCGCGCTCGGCATCGGTGCGGACGGGACGTACACCCGCGTCGGCCAGGTGGCGGCGTTCGTCCTCGGCGTCCTCACCATGTTCGCGTTCCTGCCGCTGCTCATCGTCGCCGCGATGCTCTACACGCACGCGGAGTCCGTGTTCGCCGAGAATCCGGCGCGGGCGCGGTCGATGGTGAACTGGTCGTGGGTCTGCATCGCGGTTCCCGGCTTTCCCGCCTTCCTGGGGCTCGTCGCGGTCGGCTCGCTCCTGCTTCTGTCCTGACCGGGAAGAGGACAGGGGTGTCGGGGGTTATCGCTCGTTATGAGCGTTCCCTTCTCCGTCCTTGACCTCGCGCCCGTCGTCAGCGGCTCCACGTCCGGCCAGGCCCTGCGCAACACCCTCGACCTGGCCCGGCACGCCGAGCGGCTCGGCTTCCACCGGTACTGGCTCGCCGAGCACCACGCGATGCCCGGCATCGCCAGTTCGGCGACGGCGGTGCTGATCGGGCAGGTCGCGGCGGCGACGGCCACGATGCGGGTCGGGTCGGGCGGGGTGATGCTGCCGAACCACGCGCCGATGGTGGTCGCCGAGCAGTTCGGGACGCTGGAGGCGCTCTTTCCCGGACGGATCGACCTCGGCCTCGGCCGGGCGCCCGGCACCGACCAGGCGACCGCGCTGGCGCTGCGCCGCTCCCCCGAGGCCCTGTCGGTGGACGACTTCCCCGAGCAGGTCATCGAGCTGCGCGGCTATTTCGGCGCCGACAGCAAGGTGACCCCGGCGGCGGGCAACGAGCCGCCGGTGTGGCTGCTCGGGTCCAGCGGGTACAGCGCCCGGCTGGCGGGGCTGCTCGGGTTGCCGTTCGCGTTCGCGCACCATTTCAGCGCGCAGAACACGGTGCCCGCGCTGAACCTGTACCGGGAGTCGTTCCGTCCGGGCGCGCTGGACGAGCCGTACTCGATGATCGGGGTGTCGGTGATGGCGGCCGACACCGACGAGAAGGCGCGGGAGATGGCGCAGCCGCAGGCGCTGTCGTTCCTGCGGCTGCGGCAGGGCGCGCCCGGTCCGCTGCCGTCGCCGGCGGAGGCCGCGGCCTACCCGTACACGGCGCTGGACCGGCAGATGATCGAATCGCGGCTCGCCGACCAGGTGATCGGCGCGCCGGAGACCGTCCGCGCGCAGATGGACGCGCTGATCGAGCGGTCCGGTGTCGACGAGGTCATGGTCGTGACGCAGGTTCACGACCACGCCGACCGGCTGCGCTCCTACGACATCCTCGCCGGGCTGTACGCCGACAGTTTCGCCGCCTCTAGCGCTGTCTGACCTGGAACTCGAACGGGATGGTGCCCGGGTCGGGCAGGACGGTGCCGCCGTCCACGCTCAGCACGGCGCCGTTCACGTACGACGCCTCAGGGCCGAGCAGCCACATGATCGCCGCCGCGGCCTCGGCCGGGGTCCCGGCCCTGCGCTGCGGGACGAGCCGGGTGACCTCGTCGTAGGCCTCCTCCCGTCCGAGGCCGTGCGGCTCACCGAACACGCCCATCTCCCTGTCGGACATCTCGGTGCGGATCCAGCCGGGGCACACGACGTTGGCGCGGACGCCCCGCGGCCCGTAGTCGACCGCGATCGTCTGGGTCAGCATCGTCAGCCCGGCCTTGGACGTGGCGTACGCCGCGCAACCGAGCGGGACGCGCAGCGACGCCACCGACGAGACCGCGACGAGCGAGCCGTTCGTCTCGATCAGATGCGGCAGCGCGGCCTTGGCCAGCAGGAACACCGAGGTCAGGTTGGTCTGGACGGTGGCGTCCCAGTCTTCCGGGGTGAGGTCGAGGACGCCGCCCTCGCGCATGGTGCCCGCGTTGGCGACGAGCCCGTCGAGGCGTCCGTGCGCGGCGACGACGCCGTCCACGAGCTCCGTGACGGCCTCGGGCTGGGACACGTCGCAGA
>JBOHBY010000972.1:0-5138 GCA_050698635.1 Spirillospora sp. | reverse complement strand
CCCGGCGGTGGCGAACGCGACCAGCCCGACGGCCGCGACCAGCAGCGTCAGCCTCGCCCGCTGCACCGGGACGCCGAGCCCGCCCGCCACCTCGTCGCCGAACTGGAGCGCCCGCAGCCAGGGGCTGAGCAGCAGCGTCAGCGGCAGCAGCACGGCCAGTGCGACGGCGAGCGGGCGGGCGCTCTCCCAGCCCCGCCCGTTCAGGTTGCCGACGAGCCAGCCGACGGCCTGCTGCGCCTGGAACTCCTTCGCCTTGACGATGAGGTACTGCGTGGCACTGACGCACAGCCAGTTGACCCCGATGCCGACGAGCACGATCCGGAATCCGGTGGTGCCGCGGTTCCAGGCGAGCAGGTAGACGACCAGGGCGGTGAGCAATGCTCCGGCCAGGCCCAGCGTCTGGGTGCCGAGGCCCGAGCCGATGCCGAGCACGACGCCACCGACCACCGCGGTGCCCGCTCCCGCGGTGATGCCGACGACGTCCGGGCTGGCGAGCGGGTTGCGCGTCAGCGTCTGGAAGAGCGCGCCGGACAGGCCGAAGGCGGCGCCCGCGAGCATGGCGACCAGTGCCCTCGGCAGCCGTAGCTCCTGGACGATGAAGCGCGTCCCCGGGTCGCCCGCCCCCCACAGCGCGGGGACGGCGTCCGCCAGTGGAAGGGGGTAGTCGCCGGTGGTCAGCCCAACGCAGAGGACGGCGAAGGTCAGGGCGGCCAGCGCCAGGCACGTCACCAGCGACCGGGGCCGCACGACGGCCGAGACCGGCGGCTTGGTGAGCCGCACGGCGGTGCGCCCGCCCGTCCGGTCGACTTCGACGACGCTCATGGTCGCGTTCCCCTCACAGTTCGGCGAGCCGGCGGCGGCGGACGAGCAGGATGAAGAACGGCGCGCCGATGAACGCCGCCACGATGCCGACGTCCAGTTCCTGGGGGCGCGCCACGACCCGGCCGGCGATGTCGGCGCCCAGCAGCAGGCAGGACGCGAGCACCGCGGTGAGCGGCAGCAGCCAGCGCTGGTCCGGCCCGCTGATCGCGCGCACGGCGTGCGGGACGACCAGCCCGATGAAGACGATCGGCCCCGCGACGGCGACGGCGGCGCCGGTCAGCAGCGTCACCGCGATGGCTCCCTGCATGCGGATCAGCCGCAGCCGCCGTCCCAGCGAGGCCGCCACGTCGTCGCCGAGCGCGATGTTGTTCAGCGCGGGTGCGATGCTCAGGGCCAGTGCGGTGCCGATCGCCAGGAACGGAAGCACCTGTGCCACGAGCGTCATGTCCTGCCCGGCCAGCGAGCCGGCCGACCAGAACCGGTACCGGTTGAGCACCTGCGGGTCGATCAGCGAGACCCCGCGTGTGATCGACTCCAGCAGGAACGTGACGGCGATCCCGGCGAGCGCCAGCTTGACCGGTGTCTGCCCGCCGCGTCCGAGGCCGCCCAGGACGTACACCACGACGCTGGCGACCAGCGCACCCGCGAACGCGAACCAGACGTAGCCGTACAGGGAGGTGATGCCCGCCAGTCCGACGGCGAGCATCATCGCGAAGCCGGCGCCCGCGCTCACGCCGAGCAGTCCCGGATCGGCCAGCGGGTTGCGGGTCAGCGCCTGGAGGACCGCGCCGCCGAGCCCCAGCGCCGCCCCGGCGAGCACGCCGAGGAGGGTGCGGGGCAGGCGCACGTCCCACACGATGGTGCCGGTCCGCGTGTCGTGGGGTCCGGTGAGCGCGCGCGCCACGTCGTCGAGGGGGATCTGCTTGCTGCCCACCGCGATCGACAGCAGGCACAGGACGACGAGAAGCGTGAGCGACCCCGCCAGCAACGCGGGGCGCCGCGCCGGAGAACGCCGCACGGGAGAAGGCCGTACCCGAGGGCCGGAGGGCGGGGCCGCTGTGGTCACGTGCATCACAACCTGTCGCGGGTGCGTGGTGGCGGTCACGAGGACGGGGTTTGGGCAAGCCCTACCTTATTAGGCAAGGCACACCTTATAGGGCCCAAAGAGACCTTGTGATTAGGTTAGCCTTACCTTAATATCGGCCCCGAGGTCAGGTTTCGGGCGGGGCTTTTTCCCTGCCCTGCCCTGCGCGCCCCTCGCCCGTCCGGCCTGACACGACACGATCCCGAAGGGCAGCCGATGTCCCCCACGTCGCATTCGACCGCGGGTCCGCCGTCCGCAATGAAGATCACCGCACTGCTCGTGGCCCTGCTGCTGTCGACGCTGGGCCTGGCCGCCTGCGGCGACGGTGCGGAGACCGACCCGGGCGCGGGGAAGCCGGCCGCCGGCGCCGGCTTCCCGGTCCGCGTCCAGCACAAGTACGGCACGACCGAGATCAAGACCCCGCCCGAGCGGGTGGTGACCGTCGGGATGACCGACCAGGACGCGGTGCTCGCGCTCGGCGTCAAGCCCGTGGGCGTCGTCGAGTTCTCCGGCCTCGGCCTGGCCATCGACAAGTTCCCCTGGAGCGCGGCCAAGTGGGGCGGAACCACGCCCAAGGTCGTCGGGCAGCGCGAGGACTTCAAGTTCGAGCAGATCGCGGCGCTGCGCCCCGATCTGATCATCGGCCTCTACACGGGCATGAAGAAGAACCAGTACGACAAGCTGTCCAAGATCGCGCCCACCGTCGCGCAGTCCGGCCAGTACCCCGACTACGGGATGCCCTGGAAGGACATGACCCTGATCACCGGGCAGGCGCTCGGCAGGCAGGCGCAGGCCAAGGAACTCGTCGCCGCCGTCGACCGGCGGTTCGCCCAGGCACGCGAGCAGGGCGGGCAGCTCGCCGGGAAGACCTTCGCCGTCGCCGACCCGTTCAAGCCCGGCCAGTACGCGGTGTTCGGGCCCACCGACCCCAAGGTGGAGTTCATGAAGGGCCTGGGCATGACCGTCCCGGACGAGATCGCCAAGGCCGCCGGCAAGGAGCAGGCCGCCGTGATCGGCTCGGAACGGCTGGACCTGGTGGACGTGGACCGGCTGGTGTTCCTCAGCTCGCTGCCGGACGCCCAGAAGATGGTGGAGCGTGACAAGGTCTACGCCGGGCTGAAGGTCGCCAAGGAGAACCGCACGGTGTTCGTCCCCTACAACCCGACCGGCGCCGCGGTCTCCTTCAACACCGTGCTGAGCATCCCCTACGCCATCGACCAGATGGTGCCGCTGCTGACCAAGCCGAGCTGATCCCCGCCGTGACCCAGGAAATGCACCGGATTCTCGTCGAGTGGAACGACACCGAATGCCGGGTGCCACCGGTGACGCTTCCCACGATGTTCGAGGCATGGGTTCGCCGGACCCCGGACGCGGTCGCGCTGGTCTTCGGTGACACCGAACTGACCTACGCCGAGGTGAACGCGCGGGCCAACCGGCTGGCGCACACCCTGATCGAGCGCGGCGTCGGGCCGGAGTGGGTGGTGGCGCTGGCGATGCCGCGCTCACCGGACCTGATCGTCGCCGAGTTGGCCGTGCTCAAGGCGGGCGGCGCCTATCTCCCGCTCGACCCGGACTACCCGGCGGAACGTCTGGCCTTCATGCTGGACGACGCGCGGCCGGTCTGCCTTGTCACCACGCGTGCGCTGGCCGAGGCCGTCCCGGACGTCCCGGAGACCGCGCGGCTGCCGCTGGACGATCCACGCGTCGCCGCCGAACTCGACGCCCGTCCGGGCACGGACCCGCGGGTTCCGCTCGACGTGCGGAACACCGCGTACGTGATCTACACCTCCGGGTCCACGGGACGTCCCAAGGGCGTCGTGGTCACGCACACGGGGGTCGCGAAGCTGGTCGCGACCCAGAGCGAGCGGTTCGGGGTCGGCCCGCACAGCAGGGTCCTGCAGTTCGCCTCACCCAGCTTCGACGTCGCCTTCTGGGACCTGTGCCTCGGACTGCTCTCGGGCGGGCGGCTGGTGATGGTCCCGTCCGAGCGCCGGGTGCCGGGTCCCGAACTGTCGCGGTACGCCCACGCGCACGGCGTCGACTTCATGATCCTTCCTCCGGCGCTGCTCGCCACGATGCCGGAGGACTGCACGCTCCCGGAGAACTCCACCCTGCTCGCGGGGACCGAGCGGGTGTCGGCGGAACTGGTCGCCCGCTGGTCCCCGGGACGGCGCATGTTCAACGCCTACGGGCCGACCGAGGCCACGGTGAACTCGACGCTGGGCGAGTGCCCCGACGACCCGCCGCCGGGATCGTCGGTGCCGATCGGGCGCCCGGACCCCGGCACCCGCGCCTACGTCCTGGACGGCGCGCTACGTCCCGTCGCCGTCGGGGTGGACGGAGAGCTGTACCTCGGTGGGTCCGGGCTCGCCCGCGGTTACCTGAACCGTCCCGGGCTCACCGCCGAACGTTTCGTGGCCGACCCGTTCGGGGCACCGGGCGAGCGGCTGTACCGGACCGGCGACCTGGTGCACTGGCTGCCGGACGGCCGGCTGGAGTTCGTCGGGCGCGCCGACGACCAGGTGAAGATCCGCGGCTTCCGCGTCGAGCCAGGAGAGATCGAGACCGTGCTGGGCGGACATCCCCTGGTCGCCCAGACGGCGGTCACCGTCCGCGAGGACCGGCCGGGCGACCGGCGGCTCGTCGCCTACGTCGTCCCGGCCACCGGATCCGGCGCGCGCCGTGACGAGCACCGCGAGCGCGGCCAGGTGGACGAGTGGAAGCGGCTGCACGAACTGCTCTACACCGCCGCGAGAACCGACGAAGGCGGTCTGCGGGAAAGCTTCACGGGCTGGAACAGCACCTACGACGGCCGTCCGATCCCCGTGGCGGAGATGCGGGAGTGGCGGGACGCGACCGTCGACCGGATCATGTCGCTGCGGCCGCGCCGGGTGCTGGAGATCGGCGTCGGCAGCGGGCTGATCCTGTCGCGGGTCGCGCCGCGGTGCGAGACCTACTGGGGCACCGATCTGTCCGAGGAGGCGATCGGCACCCTGCGGGGCCAGGTCGACACGGTCGCCGACCTCGCCGGCCGGGTGGAGCTGCGGGCCCAGCCCGCGCACGACGTCGACGGCCTGCCCCGGGCGTACTTCGACACGGTGGTCATCAACTCGGTGGCGCAGTACTTCCCCAGCGCCGACTATCTCTCGCAGGTGCTGCGTTCGGCGGCTGAGCTGCTCGCCCCGGGTGGCAGCGTTTTCGTCGGCGACGTGCGCAACCTGCGGCTGCTGCG
>JBOHBY010000971.1:0-2171 GCA_050698635.1 Spirillospora sp. | reverse complement strand
TCCACCCCGGTCTCGTCGGCGAAGTCGTCCAGGTTGAGCAGGCCGTCGACCTCGACGACGCCACCGTGCAAACGCCGTGCCTGCGCGTCCTGGACATCATATTCGTCGCGGATGTCGCCGATGAGCTCTTCGAGGAGGTCTTCGAGGGTCACGATCCCGGCGACGCCGCCGTACTCGTCCATGACGATCGCCAGGTGGCAGCCCTCGCGGCGCATCTCCGACAGTGCCGGCAGGACCCGTTTCGACGACGGCAGGAACTTCACCGCCCGGACGAATTCGCCCACGGGCCCGTCCATTCCCGGCGGGTCGGGGGCGAGGAGGTCGCGGATGTGGACGAAGCCGATCACCTCGTCGTGGGACTCGCGGCAGACGGGGAACCTGGAGTGCGGGCTGCCCGCGGCCAGGCGGGCGGCGGCGGTCAGCGGGAGCGCCGCGTCCAGGAACACCACCTCGGTGCGCGGGACGAGGACCTCGCGCAGCGGCCGCTCCCCCGCCGCGAACACCTCCCCGATCAACGCCCGCTCGTCGGCGGTGATCTGCGTGTTCTCGGCGACCAGCGCCCGCATCCGCTCCGCCGTGAGCTCCTCGCGCAGCGCGCCGGGGTCGCCGCCCGACAGCCGCACGACGAGGTCGGTCGAGCTCGACAGCAGCCACACCAGGGGACGCGCGAGCCCCCAGGGCGGCCGGGACGGCGTCCGGTCCATCAGATTCGCGCGGAGGCGACCGCTTGCTTCAGCAGACGCGGAAGCCCGCGCTCCCTCCCCTCGGTCTTCGTCGGTGCCGGTCGTGTCGGTGCGCACCGATAGCGTTGAGCGGTCCGGTGCTGGCGGAGGGGGTGGACGTGCGCAAGTCGTTCAAGTTCCTGATGCGCCCCACCAGCCGACAGACAACTGCCCTGGCCGCCTGCCTGGACGATCATCGTCAGTTGTACAACGCCGCCCTTGAACACCGTCGTACCGCCTACCGCAAGGCCGGGGTCACCGTCCGCTACGGCGCCCAGTCGGCCGAGTTGAAGCACATCCGCGCCGATGACCCTGGCGGGCAGGCGCGCTGGTCGTTCTCCTCCCAGCAGGCCACCCTGCGACGCCTCGACAAGGCGTTCACGGCGTTCTTCACACGGGTCCGCCAGGGCCGCGCACCGGGGTTCCCGCGATTCAAGGGGCGCGGCTGGTTCGACACGGTGACCTGGGCCCGCGACGGTGACGGCTGCCGGTGGGATGCCCAGCCCGAGCACCCCTCGGCCACGTTCGTGCGGCTCCAAGGCATCGGGCACGTCCGCGTGCACCGGCACCGGCCCGCCGAAGGCATCGTGAAGACGATCAGCATCAAACGGGAAGGCTCCCGCTGGTTCGTGCTGCTGTCGTGTGATGAGGTGCCCGCCGAGCCGCTCGCCGCCACGGGCACGGCCGCCGGGATCGACCTGGGTGTCGCCTCGCTGGTCACCACTAGCGACGGGAAGCACCTGGCCAATCCCCGCCACCTGGAGGCTTCCGCCAGACGCCTCACCGACGCCCAGCGCGACCTGGCCCGCAAGAAGCGTGGGTCCAACCGTCGCCGCAAAGCGGTGGCGCGGGTGGCCGCGCTGCACGCCAAGGTGCGGCGTCAGCGCCTGGATGGTGCGCACAAGGCCGCGCTGGCGCTGGTCCGTGCGTACGAGGTGATCGTGCATGAGGATCTGCGGGTGGTGAACATGACCCGTTCGGCGTCCGGCACGATCGAGCGGCCGGGGCGCAATGTCGCGCAGAAGTCCGGACTGAATCGCAGCATTCTGGACGCGGGTTGGGGGGTGTTGCTGCGTGTGCTCGCGCACAAGGCTGAAAGCGCCGGTCGAGAGCTGATCGCGGTGAACCCCGCCGGCACCTCCCGCACCTGCTCGCGTTGCGGGCACTGCGCGCAGGAGAACCGCGTCACCCAGGCCCAGTTCGCCTGCACGGCGTGCGGGCACACCGCACACGCCGACGTGAACGCGGCGATCAACATCCTCAGGGCAGGGCTTGCCCTTCGCGACGCCGCGCAAGCGGCTTAGCGAGAAGCCGCTCTCTTCAGGGAGCGGAGGAGTCACCAGCCCTCCGTGAGCCTGCCTGCCGCGCGCACCACCGCGGCCAGGGCGTCCATCGTGCGGTCCGGGGCGTCCAGCACCGGGATCCCGGCGGCGGCGTAGGCCGCCATGC
>JBOHBY010000970.1:0-4773 GCA_050698635.1 Spirillospora sp. | reverse complement strand
CGCTGGACGAGTCGCACCGCGGCCTGTTCATCGTCGACCGCTTCGCCAACTCCTGGGGCGCCGACCCCGTCACCGGCGGCAAGGTCGTCTGGGCCGAGGTCGACATCTGACGGCGCCTGACGCGGGCGCAGGCGGCGTCCGGGCGTCCTGGCGTCCGGGCGTTCCCCGCGGCGGCGCCGCGGCGGCGGTCAGGCGGACTTGCGGTACAGCTCCGCCACCATGAACGCCAGATCCAGCGACTGGCCCCGGTTGAGGCGCGGATCGCAGGCCGTCTCGTACCGCTGGTGCAGATCGGTCTCCGCCAGGCCCTGCCCGCCGCCGACGCACTCGGTGACGTCGTCGCCGGTGAACTCGATGTGGATACCGCCCGGATGCGTCCCGAGCGCCCGGTGCACCTCGAAGAACCCGGCGACCTCGTCCAGCACGTCGTCCAGCCGCCGCGTCTTGTGGCCGCTCGGCGCCTCGAAGGTGTTGCCGTGCATCGGGTCGCACAGCCACGCCACCGGCGCGCCGCTCTGGTGCACCTTCTCGATCAGCGGCGGCAACACGTCCCGGATGCGGCCCGCGCCCATGCGGGTGATGAACGTCAGCCGCCCCGGCTCGTGGTCGGGGTTCAGCCGGTTCATCAGCGCGAGCGCGTCGTCGGCGGACGTCGTCGGGCCGAGCTTCACCCCGATCGGGTTGCGGATGTGCCGCAGGAACTCCACGTGCGCGCCGTCCAACTGCCGGGTGCGCTCACCGATCCACAGGAAGTGCGCCGACACGTCGTACGGCAGGCCGTTGCGGCTGTCGATCCGGGTCAGGGCCCGCTCGTACTCCAGCAGCAGCGCCTCATGGCTGGAGTAGAGCTCCACCTCGTGGAACTCGTCAGGGTCGGCCCCGCACGCCTTCATGAACGCCAGCGCCCGGTCGATCTCGCCCGCGACCGTGTCGTAGCGCTGGCCCGCCGGGCTCTGCGCAACGAAGTCCTGGTTCCAGGCGTGCACCTGCCGCAGATCGGCGTACCCGCCCTTGGTGAACGCCCGGCACAGGTTCAGCGTCACCGCCGAGCAGTGGTACGCCTTCAGCAGCCGGTTCGGGTCGTTGCGGCGGGACTGGGCGTCGAACCCGAACCCGTTCACCGCGTCGCCCCGGTACGCGGGCAGCTCCACGCCCCCGCGCACCTCCACGGGCTTGGACCGCGGCTTGGCGAACTGCCCCGCCATACGCCCGATCTTCACGACCGGGACGCTGGCGGCATAGGTCAGGACGACCGCCATCTGCAGCAGCGTCTTGAGCTTGTTGCGGACCGCGTCGGCGTTGGACCCCTCGAACGTCTCGGCGCAGTCGCCGCCCTGCAGGACGAACGCCTCACCGCGCGCGACGTCCGCGAGCCGCTCCTTGAGCTGGTCGCACTCGCCCGCGAAGACCAGCGGCGGCTGCGCGGCCAGTTCGGCCACGACCGCGTGGACCTCGTCGGGATCGTCCCAGTCGGGCTGCTGAAGGGCGGGGAGGGCGCGCCAGGCGTCCAGATCCCCGGTGGCGGAAGTACTCACGCTGAAAGGCTATGGCACGCCCGAGCCTGCCGGACGAACTGTTCGACCGCCGCGGCGGCCGGAACCGGAAACCCCCGGAGAACGGACGGAGACCCCGAAGCCCGTAAACCCGCCACCAACAGGCGGAAACCCCGAAGAGCGGAACCGCGACCGACCGACGAGAACACGAAACGGGCGGCCCCAATTCTCTGGGACCGCCCGTTCCACCGCTCAAGGGATGTGCCGCTACGCGCTCACGTTCGTGCTCACGTTCGTGCTCATGTTCATGTTCGTGTTCATGCGGCCCGCGTTCCAGCCGCGGCACGCACGGGCTCGGGGCCCGCGCCCGGCGCGCCGCCCGCCAGTGTCCGCCGCCCGCTCAGGTCGGCCTCGTTCGCCAGCTGCCGCAGCCGCCGCAGCGAACGGTCGGTGATCTGCCTCACCCGGTTGTGGCTCAGGCCGTACCGGGCGCCGATCTGCGCGTACGACAGCGGCTGGCCGTTGTCCATCCCGAACCGCGCCCGCAGGATCGCGGACTCGCGCTCCGGAAGCAGTTCGAGGAGGCGCCCGAGGCCCTCGATGTCGTCCAGCGCGAGGATCTCGGCCTCCGGTGTCACGGCCTCCGGATCCTCCAGCAGGTCGCCCATCGGCGTCTCGCCCGCGTCGTCGACGGTCGCGTCCAGGCTCGCCGGGTCGCGGCGCCAGCGCAGCAGCTCGTCGACATGGTCGGCGTCGGCGCCCAGCGCGGCGGCGAGCTCGTCGCGGGCCGGCTCCCTGCCGAGCTCACGGCCCAGCTGGCGCTCCGCGCGCCGCAGCCGCGAAAGCTCCTCCTCCACATGGACCGGCAGCCGGATCGTGCGGGCGGTATGGCTGAGCCCGCGCCCGATCGCCTGCCTGATCCACCACGTCGCGTACGTCGAGAACTTGAAGCCGCGGCGGTAGTCGAACTTCTCCACCGCGCGCATCAGCCCCAGGTTCCCCTCCTGAATGAGGTCGATGAGGGGCAACGAGTCGGTCGGGTACTTGCGGGCGATCGAGACCACGAGGCGCAGATTGGCCTCGACGAAGCGCTGCTTGGCGCGCAGCCCCGCCGCGGTCAGCGCCTCCAGCTCCTCGCGGGACACGCCCTCGGGCGCGTTCCCCTCCTCGAGGAGCTGTTCGGCGTACAGGCCCCCTTCGATCGCCTTGGCCAGATCGACCTCCTCCTGCGCGTCGAGCAGGGGGGTACGGCCGATCCGGTCCAGGTACGCCCCGACAAGGTCCTTGTCCGGGACGTCGACCCTGTCGCCCTTCGTACGGGTTGCAGCCATCCTGACCCTTCTCCGGTGCGATCTCCCTAAGAGGAGAACGCTCATTACCGCTCTGTGATTCCCGGGTGGGGAATACTGCGAACCTGTCAACCGCTCTAGGTCCTGATACCCCGACTGAGGAGAAACCGACATGGCGACGGTCACACTCACCGTTGACAACTTCGATGAGGTCGCTCAGGCCGACGGCATCGTCCTGGTGGACTTCTGGGCCGAGTGGTGCGGACCTTGCAAGAGGTTCGCGCCCGTGTTCGAGAAGTCCGCGGGCAAGCACGGCGACATCGTCTTCGCCAAGGTCGACACCGACGCGGAGCCCGAGCTGTCGGAACGGTTCGGCATCAGGTCGATCCCGACGCTCATGGCCATCCGCGACGGCATGATCGTCTTCGCCGAGCCGGGCGCCCTCCCGGAACCGGTGCTGGAGAACGTCATCGAGCAGGTCAAGGGCCTGGACATGGCGGACGTCAAGCGCCGCGCCCAGTCCTGAACGCGGCCCCGCGGCGGCCCGTCCACCGGCCGCCCGCGGGTTGCCCGTCCGCGAAGCGCCGCTGACGAGTGGACGGCGCGTGGACGGCGCGACGGCAAAGAAGCCGCGGTACCGCCCGTTCCGCGGGCATCATGCACGATGATGGACGGGTGCTCGCCGATGTCGTCCAATACCTGGTGTGCCCCGTGTGCGGAGCGGATCTCGAACTGGCTGACCGCGGACTGCTCTGCCCGGGCGGGCATGCCTTCGACATTGCACGGCAGGGCTACGCGAACCTCCTACCGGGCAACGCCCGTCCCGGGACGGCCGACACCCCCGAGATGGTCCGCGCGCGCGAAGAGTTCCTCAGCGCGGGCCACTTCACGGCACCGGCGGACCGGCTCGCCTGGAGCGTGTCACGCGGACGTCCGTCCTTCGTCCTCGACGCGGGCGCCGGAACCGGGCACTACCTGAGCCGGATCCTCGACCGTGCACCGGACACGGTCGGTCTCGCCCTCGACATCTCCAAGCACGCCGCCCGCCGCGCGGCCAGGGCGCACCCGCGCGCGGGCGCCGTCGTCGCCGACCTGTGGCGCCCCCTCCCACTGCGCGACGGCGCCGCCGACACTGTCGTCAACGTCTTCGCGCCCCGCAACGCCGCTGAGTTCCACCGGGTCCTCCGTGACGACGGACTGCTCTTCACAGTGACGCCATCGCCCCGGCACCTGGGCCCGCTCGTCGAGAAACTGGGACTCCTCTCCATCGACAAGCGCAAAACCGAACGCACGGACGCCGCACTCGCCGGCTACTTCAAGCTGGACTCGCGCCAGGAACAGGAGACCGAGGCCCTCCTGACCCATGACGAGATCGTCACGCTCGTGGGCATGGGGCCGAGCGCGCACCACGTCCCGGCAGAGCAACTCCGAGAACGGCTCGTCCAACTCCCCGACCCGCTACCCGCGCCCCTGTCCTTCGTCCTGTCGTCCTACCGGCGCCTGGAGTAGACACTCCGAGCGGCACGAGGGCAAGCGGATGACTGCGATTTGACGGCCTCCTTCGCGACCCTTAACGTCTCTCCTGCCCCAAGGGACGCGGGACGCCACCAGGCGGCCGGTCCCCGGGAAGCAGGCCTCAGAAAACGGTTCGAGCCACGCTCGAGCTGCTGTACGATGGCTTGCACAGCCTGAAACGGGATGCAGGACGCCGCGAGGTGGCCGGCCCGGAGGGCATCTCCTACGAAACGATCTTCGCGGGTCTTCGGCTCGTGTTCTTGTCGATGCGTGGGAACTCGTTTCGTCTCCGTCTCCGTCAAAAAGATCTACCTAGATCGGCTTGACAGCGGGAACGATTCGGGTAAGTTAGAAGGGTTGCCCCGGAGCCAGAAATCGCGGAAGCGGTGTCGGCGCGGTGGGTGTCCGTTTCTTGAGAACTCAACAGCGTGTTAAAAGCCAGTGCCTTTATGCGGTTCGGCCGGGCAGGCCGGACC
>JBOHBY010000969.1:0-6920 GCA_050698635.1 Spirillospora sp. | reverse complement strand
ACGCCGGGTTCCTGATCAACGCGGTCGCGCCGGACGCCCTGCGCGTCGCCCCGCCGCTGATCCTCACCGCCGCCGAGGCGCGCTCGTTCACCGCCGCGTTCCCCGCGATCCTCGACACCGCCGCCCCCGACCCGGAGCACACAGCATGACCAGGCATTTCCTCCGCGACGACGACCTCGCCCCGGCCGAGCAGGCCGAGGTCCTCGACCTCGCCGCGCAGGTGAAGCGGGACCGCTTCGGGTTCCGGCCCCTGGACGGCCCGCGACCCGTGGCCGTGCTGTTCGACAAGCCGTCCACCCGGACGCGGCTGTCGTTCACCGCCGGCATCGCCGAACTCGGCGGCAACCCCCTCGTCATGGACGCCGGAACGAGCCAGCTCGGCCGCGGTGAGACGATCGCCGACACCGCCCGCGTCCTGGAACGCCAGGTCAGCGCCATCGTGTGGCGGACGTCCTGGCAGGAGCGCATCGACGAGATGGCCGCCGGGACCACCGTCCCGGTCGTCAACGCCCTCACCGACGAGTTCCACCCGTGCCAGGTCCTCGCCGACCTCCAGACCGTCCGGGAGGCGAAGGGCGACCTCGCGGGCGTCACCCTCGCCTACTTCGGCGACGGCGCCACCAACATGTCCCACTCCTACCTGCTGGGCTGCGCCACCGCCGGGATGCACGTCCGCGTGGGCGCGCCCGCGTCCCAGCCCCCGGGCCCGGCCGTCGTCGCCCGCGCCACCGAGATCGCCGCCGCGACCGGCGGCTCCGTGACCGTCACCGACGACCCGAAGCGCGCCGCCGACGGAGCCGACGTCCTCGCCACCGACACCTGGGTCTCCATGGGCCAGGACGGCGGTAAGGACACCGCCCTCTACGAGCCCTACGCCGTCACCGAGGACCTGCTCGCCCTCGCCGACCCGGACGCGATCGTCCTGCACTGCCTGCCCGCCTACCGCGGCAAGGAGATCGCCGCGTCCGTCCTCGACGGCCCGCGCAGCCGCGTGTGGGACGAGGCGGAGAACCGCCTGCACGCCCAGAAGGCGCTGCTGATCTGGCTTCTGGAGCGCTCCCGGTGACGACGCCCATGACGAAGGCCGCCCGGCACGCCCGGGTGATCGAGCTGCTGACCCGGCACCCCGTCCACTCGCAGGGCGAGCTCGCCAAGCTCCTCGCGGACGAGGGCGTCGACGTCACCCAGGCCACGCTGTCGCGCGACCTGGTGGAGATCGGCGCGGTGCGGCTGCGCACCGACGACGGCAGCCTGATCTACGCCGTCCCGGGGGAGGGCGGCGAGCGGATCCGGCGGGCCCGCACCGGCGCCGCCGAGACCTTCACCGGACGGCTCACCCGCCTCGCCGCGGAACTGCTCGTCTCCGCCGAGGCGTCGGCCAACCTGGTCATGGTCCGGACCCCGCCCGGGGCCGCGCAGTACCTGGCGTCGGCGATCGACCACGCCGAGTGGCCGTCGATCCTCGGCACCGTCGCCGGCGACGACTCGATCCTCGTCATCGCCCGCGACCCGACCGGCGGGCAGGACGTCGCGCAGGCGCTTCTCAGGCTGACCGACGGACGCGAACGACGAAGCTAGGGCCCGCCACGGGGCCCGTTCCAGCACGCAAGACCCGAACCGCACCCACACTTCGCACAGGAGACAACGATCATGAGCGAGCGCGTCGTACTCGCGTACTCGGGCGGCCTGGACACCTCCGTCGCCATCCCCTACCTCGCCGAGCAGACCGGCGGGGACGTCATCGCGGTGGCCGTCGACGTCGGCCAGGGCGGCGGGGAACTGGAGACCATCCGCAAGCGGGCCCTGGCCTGCGGCGCGGCCGAGGCCGTCGTGGTGGACGCCAAGGAGGAGTTCGCCGCCGACTTCTGCGTCCCCGCGATGCAGGCCAACGCCCTCTACATGGACCGCTACCCGCTGCTGTCGGCGCTGTCGCGGCCGCTGATCGTCAAGCACCTCGTCGCCGCCGCGAAGAAGTACGGCGGCACGACCGTGTCGCACGGCTGCACCGGCAAGGGCAACGACCAGGTCCGGTTCGAGGCGGGCCTGTCCGCGCTCGACCCCGACCTGAAGGTCGTCGCGCCCGCCCGCGACTTCGCCTGGACGCGCGACAAGGCCATCGCGTTCGCCGAGGAGAAGGGCCTGCCGATCGACGTGTCGGCCAAGTCCCCGTACTCCATCGACCAGAACCTGTGGGGCCGCGCCGTCGAGACCGGCTTCCTGGAGGACATCTGGAACGGCCCCATCGAGGACGTCTACGACTACACCGCCGACCCCGCCGAGCCGCGCGAGGCCGACGAGGTCGTCATCACGTTCGCGTCCGGCGTGCCCGTCGCGCTCGACGGCCGCCCGCTCACCCCGTACGCGATCGTCGCCGAGCTGAACACCCGCGCCGGGGCCCAGGGCGTCGGGCGCATCGACATGGTCGAGGACCGGCTCGTCGGCATCAAGAGCCGCGAGGTCTACGAGGCCCCCGCCGCGATCGCGCTGATCACCGCGCACATGGAGCTGGAGA
Organism: Spirillospora sp.; assembly: GCA_050698635.1. GTDB lineage: Bacteria > Actinomycetota > Actinomycetes > Streptosporangiales > Streptosporangiaceae > Spirillospora. The sequence continues at coordinate 4,408 of JBOHBY010000969.1, read as the reverse complement.
ACGTCACCGTCGAACGCGACCTGGCCCGCTTCAAGCGGTCGGTCGACCAGCGGTGGGGCGAGCTCGTCTACGACGGCCTGTGGTTCTCCCCGCTGAAGGACTCCCTGGACGCGTTCATCGCCGACGCGCAGAAGCACGTGTCGGGCGACGTCCGGCTGACCCTGCACGGCGGCCGCGCCGTCGTCACCGGACGGCGCAGCGGCGCGTCCCTCTACGACTACGACCTGGCCACCTACGACACCGGCGACGCCTTCGACCAGAGCCTCGCCAAGGGCTTCGTCGAGCTGTGGAGCCTGCCCAGCAAGATCGCCGCCAAGCGCGACCGCGAGGCCTGACCCGCCGCCCCGGGGGTGGCGCTTCGCCGTACCCTGTGGGGACGCCTTGTCACCGCGTGGGGACGCCGTGACGACGGCGTCCCCACGTCGTGCGTCCGCGCCCGGACGTGGTGAGATGTGACGGCAACCTACGTATCCCGGCGGGAAAGAAGAGGATTTTCGTGACGAAGGCACCGACGCGGCTGTGGGGCGGCCGGTTCGAAGGCGGCCCGTCGGACGCGCTCGCGCGGCTCTCGGTGAGCGTCCAGTTCGACTGGCGGCTCGCCCCCTACGACCTGATGGGCTCGCGCGCGCACGCCCGCGTCCTCAACCGGGCGGGGCTGCTCACCGATGACGAACTCGACCGCATGATCGGTGCCCTCGACGACCTCGAAGAGGCGTGCCGCACCGGCGAGTTCCGCCCGACCGTCGCCGACGAGGACGTCCACACCGCCCTCGAACGCGGCCTGCTGGAGCGGCTCGGCGCCCTCGGCGGCAAGCTCCGCGCGGGCCGCAGCCGCAACGACCAGGTCGCCACCGACCTGCGCCTCTACCTGCGCGACCACGCCCGGCAGATCGTGTCCCGCCTCGTCGAGCTGGAGACCGCGCTGATCGCGCAGGCCGAGCACAACCTCGGCGTCGCCGCGCCCGGCATGACGCACCTCCAGCACGCCCAGCCCGTGCTGTTCTCCCACCAGCTCCTCGCGCACGTCCAGCCGCTCACCCGCGACATCGACCGCCTCCGCGACTGGGACAGGCGCGCCGCGATCTCCCCCCTCGGCTCCGGCGCCCTCGCCGGCTCCTCCCTCCCGCTGGACCCGCAGGCCACCGCGGCCGAACTCGGCTTCGACGCCGCCGCCCCCAACTCCATGGACGCCGTCGCCGACCGCGACTTCGTCGCCGAGTTCCTCTTCGCCGCCGCGCTCATCGGCGTGCACCTGTCGCGCCTCGGCGAGGAGGTCTGCCTCTGGGCGTCGCAGGAGTTCCGCTGGATCGAGATGGACGACACCTACGCCACCGGGTCGTCGATCATGCCGCAGAAGAAGAACCCCGACGTCGCCGAGCTCGCGCGCGGCAAGGCCGGACGCCTCATCGGCCACCTCGTCGGCCTGCTCACCACCCTCAAGGGCCTGCCGCTCACCTACAACCGCGACCTCCAGGAGGACAAGGAGGGCGCGTTCGACGCCGTCGAGACGCTGCTGCTCGTCCTGCCCGCCATGTCCGGGCTGATCGCGACGATGCGCGTCAACACCGAACGCCTGGAGGCCCTCGCCCCCGACGGCTTCGCCCTCGCCACCGACCTCGCCGAGCTCCTCGTCCGGCGCGGCACCGCGTTCCGCGACGCGCACGAGGTCGTCGGGCACCTCGTCGTCTGGTGCCAGGTCAACGACAAGGATTTCGACGACCTCACCGACGAGGAGCTCGCCAAGGTGTCGCCGCACCTGACGCCCGACGTCCGCGAGGTCCTGAACGTCCAGGGGGCGCTGGCGTCGCGGAAGGCGTACGGGGGGACGGCGCCCGACCGCGTCCGCGAGCAGCTCGCCGCGCTCCGCGCCCTCGCCAACGACCACGCCGCCTGGGCCACCGGCTCCGACTCCTGATGGTCGGAGCGCTACTTCCACGGGCCTTCTTCGACCGTCCCGTCGAAGAGGTGGCGCCCTCACTGCTCGGGCACGTGCTCAGCCGCCGCACGCCGGACGGCGACGTCGCGGTCAGGCTCACCGAGGTCGAGGCGTACGCGGGCCCGCTCGACCCCGCCTCCCACGCCTACCGAGGCCGGACGCCCCGCAACGAGGTGATGTTCGGCCCGCCCGGACACGCCTACGTCTACTTCACCTACGGCATGCACTTCTGCATGAACCTCGTCTGCGGCCCGGACGGGACGTCCATGGCGGTGCTGATCCGCGCCGGCGAGATCGTCGAAGGAGAGGACACGGCACGTGCTCGCCGGCCGCGCTCGTCCGTCCGCGACCTCGCCCGCGGGCCCGCCCGGCTCTGCCAGGCGCTCGGCGTCGCCCGCGACCAGAACGGCCTGGACGTCTGCACGCCCGGCGGGCCGCTCACCGTCCACACCGGCGAACCCGCCGACCCCGCGCTCATCCGCAACGGCCCCCGCACCGGCGTGAACGGAGCCAAGGAGGTGCCCTGGCGCTTCTGGATCGACGGCGACCCGACCGTCTCCCCGTACCGCGCGCACGTCCCCAGGCAGCGCAAGAAGGTCACCACCGCCGACTGACGGCCGGCCGGGCGGACGCTGAATATCGTTGGCCTGACACCCGCCCGCCCGGCACCCTGGTGGGCACACCGAAAGCAAGCCGGAACGAGGAAGAAGACCGTGACCGACATCCTGGACGATCTCGCGTGGCGCGACCTGATCGCGCAGTCCACCGACCTGGACGAACTGCGGGCCCTGCTCGCCGCGGGACCGGTCACGCTCTATTGCGGGTTCGACCCGACGGCGCCGTCCCTGCACCTCGGCAACCTGATCCAGATCCTCACCCTGCGCCGCTTCCAGCAGGCCGGGCACAGGCCCGTCGGCCTCGTCGGCGGCGCGACCGGCCTGATCGGCGACCCGAGCGGCAAGAGCGCCGAACGGGTCCTGAACTCCGAGGAGACCGTCGCCGGCTGGGTCGAGCGCATCCGCGGCCAGGTGTCGAGGTTCCTCGACTTCGACGACGGCCCCACCGGCGCGACGATGGTCAGCAACCTCGACTGGACGGGCCCCATGTCCGCCATCGAGTTCCTCCGCGACATCGGCAAGCACTTCCCGGTCAACCGGATGCTCGCCCGCGAGACCGTGAAGGCCCGGCTCGACAGCACCGGCATGAGCTACACCGAGTTCAGCTACGTCCTGCTCCAGTCGATGGACTACCTGGAGCTGTACCGGCGGCTCGGCTGCCTGTTGCAGACGGGCGGCAGCGACCAGTGGGGCAACCTCACCGCCGGCGTCGACCTCATCCGCCGCGTCGAGGGCGCCACCGCGCACGCGCTGACCACGCCGCTGCTCACCAAGGCGGACGGGACCAAGTTCGGCAAGACGGCAGGCGGCGAGACCTACTGGCTCGACCCCGACCTGACCTCGCCGTACGCGTTCTACCAGTTCTGGTTCAACGCCGACGACCGGGACGTGGAGAACTTCCTGAAGGTCTTCAGCTTCCGCTCCCACGAGGAGATCGACGACCTGGTCAAGCAGGGCGCCGACCGCCCCGCCGCCCGGGCCCCGCAGCGGGCGCTCGCCGAGGAGATGACCACGCTCGTCCACGGCGCGGACGAGACCGTCCGGGTGATCGCCGCCTCCCGCGCCCTGTTCGGCCAGGGCGCCCTGGAGGAATTGGACGAACGCACCCTGAAGGCCGCGCTCGCCGAGGTGCCGCGTACCGAGGTGGCCCCGGGCGAGCTGCCGACCGTCGTCGACCTGCTCACGGCCTCAGGGCTGTGCAAGAGCAAGTCCGAGGCGCGGCGGGCGATCGGCCAGGGCGGCGCCTACCTCAACAACACCAAGGTCGAGTCGGAGGACGCCGTTCCCGCTTCCTCGGACCTGCTCCACGGCCGCTTCCTCGTCCTGCGACGCGGCAAGCGCACCGTGGGCGGCGTCGAGGTGTCGGCGTCCTGAGCCCCGTCCGCGACCGCCCGTCCGGAGCCTCTCCGGGCGGGCGGTCGCCATATGGAGGCCAAACTTCGGCAAATACACGTCACAGTGCGGTTACAAGGATCCGCCGCCGGGCATGGTACGGGTCTCGAAAACCGTACCTGAACTGGGGTTTCGCACCGCGTCAGCTCGATTTGACGGCCCTCGGAGCGGGACCTAGTGTTCTACACGCCCCACGGGGGAGCGGGACGCCGCAAGCGGCCCGGCCTCGGGGGAAACCCTCAACGAACCAACCGGGTTCGGACTTGTCTTGCCCGGAAACGGACGTACGAGGTCGAACCGCCCCAAAGTTTGACAAACAGGGCGGATCGCGTAAACTAGAAGGGTTGCCCCGGAGCCAGAAATCGCGGAAGCGGTGTCGGCGCGGTGGGTGTCCGTTTCTTGAGAACTCAACAGCGTGTTAAAAGCCAGTGCCTTTATGCGGTTCGGCCGGGCAGGCCGGACC
>JBOHBY010000968.1:0-1674 GCA_050698635.1 Spirillospora sp. | reverse complement strand
GGGGATGGTGCTTCTCGATCGCGCCGAGCGTGCGCAGCGAGGCGGGCGTCCGCGCGCCGAGGATCCGCAGCAGCGGCAGGGCTTGGGCCGCCTGCACGCGGAAGGGCACGCGCCACTGCCCGGGCGGGTCCCAGAGCGCGGCCGCCTCCGTGCGCGCGTCCCGTCCCGCGAGCTCGGTTCCGCCGTGCGGAAGGTGGACCTGCCGCAGCATGAGCTCGAACAGGCCTGACATCCGCCGGACGCGGGACGCGTCGTCCGGCAGCAGCCACCGCCAGACCGGGTCGTCGTCGAACGCGCGCCCGAGGACGGCCGCGACCTCCGCCGCGTCGGGCATCGCGGCCTCACGGACGGCGGGCGCCGAGGCCTTGTCCGCCGTGTCCGCCGTGTCCGCCGTGTCTGCCGTCGGTTCGCCGGTCACGGGCTTTTCGGTCATGGGCGCGGCCTCCTGGGGGACGCGCCGATCGTGACCGGACGCGCCGCTCACGTCAACCCGTCCACCCGCTCAGCAGCGGCGCTCCGCGCGGGCCTGGCCGAGTTCCTCCAGGACGAGCGCCGACCCGATGCCGAGCAACCAGAAGTCCTTGGCCAGCGGAACGCCCTGCGGGGTGGGGCGCAGCCTGCCGGGCTCGCGCGTGCCGGGCAGCCGCAGGTACAGCCCGGCCAGCCCGCCCGCGAACGCGGTGAGCGCGGCCCCGGCGACGATCGAGGGCACCAGCGGCACGACCAGCGCGGTGCCGAGCGCCACCTCCGCGGTGCCGAGCAGGCGCGTGAAGGTACGCGGGTCCTGGGACTCCAGGAACGGGTAGGCGGCCTTGGCCATGCCGTGGGTCTGCTCGGCCGCCTCGTCCAGGCCCTTCAGCTTCGACAGCCCCGAGTTCAGCACGAACGCCCCCGTGGTCAGCCGGAGGGGCATCTGGTGGGCGCGGGCCAGGAATCGCATCATTCCCCATCAAGGTCGGCAGAGATCGGGCGCAGGGGTTCATTCCCGCCGTCCGGCCGCTACACCTGGGCGCCGGTCAATTCTCGAAGGGGCGATGCTCGATGGGCTCGACGGGAGGGTCAGTTGCGCATGTATCAGTTGCGCATGTAGACGCGGACGACGGTGCCGTCCGGGCCGGTGTGCATCCGGACGAGGTCGGCGAGATGGTTGACCATCAGGATGCCGCGGCCGCCGTCCGGGCTCATGTCGGCGGGCCGCCGCCCGGCCAGCGGGTCGGTGATCGTCCCGGCGTCCCGGACCTCGCAGACGACCTGGCCGTCCTCCGACCACAGCCGCGCGGTGCCCGCCCCGCCGCCGTGCAGGCACGAGTTGGCCGCCAGCTCGTTGGCTGCCAGCTCCAGGTCGCCCACCGCCCGCGGGCCGAGGCCGAGCCGTGCCGCCCACCGGGTGACGAACTCCCGGACGAGGGGCAGCGCGTCCAGGTCGAAGCTCATCGCGACCGCGCCAGGCGGCTCCGGCAGCGGCCGGTTGTAGGCGCTGATGACGCGGTCGGGCGCGTAGTCGCCGCTCACGTGCTCGCCGTGCCGGTCGATCACGACGGGGTGGGTGGCGCGGGCGTCGGCGATCGCGACCTCGTCCAGGCCGCCGACGTCGTAGGGGCACAGGATCGACACGCCGCGCCCCCGGAACGCCAGGTTGATCAGCGCCTCGTGCTGGGCGCAGGCCGGGTACTC
>JBOHBY010000967.1:0-7589 GCA_050698635.1 Spirillospora sp. | reverse complement strand
CCTCCGCGGGCGCCTCAGCGGGAGCCTCAGCGGGCGCCTCGGCCTGAGCCGCGGTCTCCGCCAGAGCCTCCGCCGGGGCCGTGGCGGGCGCCTCGGCGGCGCTCTCGTCCGGCTTGAGCAGGTCGCGTTCCCACTCGGCCAGCGGCTCGGCCTCGCCCGTGGCGGCGGCGCCCTCGGCGGGCTTCTCGTCCCCGCCGGACGCGGCGCCCGCGCGCGCGATGAGGCCGTCCGCGACGGAGTCGGCGACGACGCGGGTCAGCAGGCTGACGCTGCGGATCGCATCGTCGTTGCCCGGGACGGGGTAGTCGACCTCGTCGGGGTCGCAGTTGGTGTCCAGGATCGCCACGACCGGGATACCGAGCTTCTTCGCCTCGTTGACGGCGATGTGCTCCTTCTTGGTGTCCACGATCCAGATGGCGCTCGGGACCTTCGCCATGTCACGGATACCACCGAGGGTCCGCTCCAGCTTGTCCTTCTCACGGCGCAGACCGAGAAGCTCCTTCTTGGTCATACCGGAGCCGGCCACGTCGTCGTAGTTGATCTCCTCCAGCTCCTTGAGCCGGGTGAGCCGCTTGTGGACGGTGGAGAAGTTGGTGAGCATGCCGCCGAGCCAGCGCTGGTTGACGTAGGGCATGCCGACCCTGGTGGCCTGTTCGGCGATGGACTCCTGGGCCTGCTTCTTGGTGCCGACGAACAGGATCGTCCCGCCGTGGGCGACCGTGGCCTTGACGAACTCGAAGGCGCGGTCGATGTAGGACAGCGACTGCTGCAGGTCGATGATGTAGATGCCGTTGCGCTCGGTGAGGATGAAGCGCTTCATCTTCGGGTTCCACCGGCGGGTCTGGTGACCGAAGTGGACGCCGCTCTCAAGGAGCTGCCGCATGGTGACGACGGGTGCCATTGCCCGTGTTCTCCTTCTCTGGCCCTGCCGGGCCGCATTTTGGTTGTACGCCTGCGCCCGGGTGCCGTCCCACCGTCGCCGTGGCGACGGACCGAGGGACGGCGCCCCACCATGTCTGCGGTGGCATGCGGACGCGTGAAATGAGCCGCCGGGGTTCCCCCAGGCGGCTGTGACCCGTTCCCGGGTCTGTGACCTCTCCGCTACCGCGGCTTCTCGCCGTTCCTTCCTGGGGACGGATCGTCGACGGCCTGGCCCTGGCCGGTGTCCTCTCAGACACGACTACAGATTATCAGGGCGCGCGCGCCTCCGGGAATCAAAGGTCAGGAGGTTATCCACAGTTCGCTGACTCCCTCGAAACCCGTCGGCCGGAGCGGCAGGCTCGACGCATGACGTTGCTGACGCTGCTCCTCACCTGCATGATCGCCGCCGGGACGCCAGCCGTGGAGGCCTGGAAGGCGGGTCTGGACGCCTGGCGCTGGCCTTTAGGGCCGCCGGATCCACAGGTCGTCCGAGCGTTCAGCCCGCCGGCGTCCCCGTGGGGTCCCGGCCACCGCGGCGTCGATCTCGCGGCGCGGCCGGGGCAGCCCGTCTACGCCGCCGGCCCGGGGCGCATCGCCTACGCCGACCGTCTGGCGGGACGTGGAGTGGTCGCGATCGATCACGGCGCTCTCCGAACGACCTACCTGCCCGTTCGTCCCAGCATCGACGTCGGCCGCCGGGTCACGTCCGGTACCCGGATCGGCACCCTGGAGGACGGTCGCCACTGCTCGGCAACGTGCCTGCACTGGGGACTGCTACGCGGCTCCGTGTACCTGAACCCGCTCAGTCTTGTCCGGCGCCAAGTACGCCTGCTCCCCTACTGGGAGCGTCCTGCTCCGTCCCAGACCCCCACCCCTGAGCCGACACCCGAGCCAAGGACGGTCCTCCGTGACGCCACCACAGCGACAGGCGGGGCACTGACCGGCATGGCCCTGGCCTTCACTATGGCCTTCGCCTGGCGACGCACCGGTGTCCGCTTCCGCCTGCACCGCCGCCATCGACCGCCGCCCGGCGTCATCAACCTGTCCCGAGAACGCCGCCTGCGGCGCACCCCCTGACCAGGACGGCCTGCCGCCCACGCCCTTGGGCGGCAGGCCACCCGGCCCGCCTGACGCACCGCACGCATGAGGCAACACCAATGGCGGCCCCTCGGTCGCGGAGAGCCTGATCGCCGCGCTGAAGCCAAAGCGAGTCACCACCTACCGTGCGCGCCCAAGCCCTACTGCGCGATGGCCACGGCACCCCGGTAACACGGCGCCCCGGTAACACGGCACGCCGGTAACGAGGTGCTCCGCGCCGAACGGGACCAGGACGCGCCGCCCCAATCCGGCCGGTGTTGGCCGGTCTTCGGCCGATCTTCGTTTGCTCCTCGGGCGGGTCCTAGTCGGGCTGGGCTCCGCGCGGGTGGGCCTGGCGGTGGACCTGCTTGAGCCGCTCGGCCGACACATGGGTGTAGAGCTGGGTCGTCTGCAAGGAGGCGTGGCCGAGGATCTCCTGGACGCTGCGCAGGTCGGCGCCGCCTTCCAGCAGGTGGGTGGCGGCGCTGTGGCGGAGGCCGTGCGGGCTCAGGTCGGGTACCTGGCCGACCTCGGAGATCCGCGTGTGGACGATGCGGCGCGCACTCGTCGGGTGGAGGCGTCCCCCGCGAGCGCCCAGGAAAAGGGCCGGGCCACTGTCATCGGTCGCCATGGCAGGACGTCCTGCGCGCAACCAGTCCCGCACCGCGCGGGCCGCCGGTTCCCCTACAGGAACGGTACGTTCACGTCCGCCTTTGCCCAGGACACGGACCGTGCTGCGGCTGGCGTCCAGGTCGTCGACATCGAGACCGCACAGTTCACTCACTCGGACACCCGTCGCGTAGAGCATTTCGAGGACGGCGAGGTCGCGGAGCCCCAGTGGGCCTTGAGCATCCATCGTTTCCAGGAGCCGTGCCGCCTCGTCCCGGGTGAGTACCCCGGGGAGATCTCGCTGCCGTTTGGGTGTGCCGAGCAGCAGCCCTGGATCGTCCGGTAGAAGGCCGCGCCGGTGCAAGTGCCGGGTGAGCGCGCGGACGGCCGCCGTGCGGCGCGCCAAGGTGGCTCGGGAACGGCCCTGGGCGTACTGGCGGGCAAGCCAGGCGCGCAGCAACGAAACGTCCAGTCCTGCTGGCTCCGTGACGCCGCTTTCTGCGGCGTGGTCGATCAGGTCGTTCAGATCGCCGAGGTATGCGCGCAGCGTGTGCGGTGAGACGTCGCGTTCGGCGCGCAGGTGGCGGCCGAAGTCGGAGACGGCGTCTTCCAGCGCGTTGGTCACAGCGTCACGCTGCGCCAACGGCCCTGCCGAAGCAAGCACCGCACACCGTTTGCCGCAAGATCATCGGAAATGTCCCGCGAAGTTATCCACAGGTTGTCATTTTTTGGCGACGCATTGTCACATCGCGGCATCGTCGAGGTCAGGAGGTGAGGCCCGTGAACGCCCACATCAGCCTCGGCCGGCGCGGTGAGGACGCCGCCGTCGCCCACCTGGTCGAACTCGGCTGGACGATTCTCGACCGCAACTGGCGGTGCCGCGAGGGCGAGCTCGACATCGTCGCCCACGACGGGCGAGGGCACGTCGTCTGCGAGGTGAAGACCCGCGGCTCGGCCCGCTTCGGGGACCCGCTCGAAGCGATCACCGCGGACAAGGCGGCCCGGTTACGGCGCCTGGCCTGGCGGTGGGCCGCCGCCCACGGCGTCAGCGGCACATCGGTCCGGGTGGACGTCCTCGGCCTGCTCACCAGCGGTGACGGCTTCTCGATCGACCACCTCCGGGAGGTGTGCTGATGACGCTCGCGAAGACACGCTCGGTGTCCCTCGTCGGAGTGGACGGTTGCGTGGTCGATGTGGAGGCCGCCATCACCAGCGGCGTCCCCGGCCTTCACCTGGTCGGCCTGCCGGACACGGCGCTCAGCGAGGCCCGCGACCGGGTCCGCGCCGCGATCTTCAACTCGAACGAGGACTGGCCCAACCGCCACGTGACGGTGTCGCTGTCCCCGGCGAGCATGCCGAAGAAGGGCTCGACTTTCGACGTCGCCATCGCGGTTGCGTTGCTCGCTGCCGCGGAGGTCGTCCCGGCACGGGCCTGCGCCGACCTGGTCATGATCGGCGAACTCGGCCTCGACGGGCGCCTGCGGCCGATCCAGGGTGTGCTGCCGGCCGTGCTGGCCGCCGCCAACCAGGGGTGCCGGAAGGTCGTCGTCCCACGCGCGAACGCCGCCGAAGCGGAACTCGTCCCGGGCATGAAGGTGGTGTCCGCGAGCTCGCTGCGCAGCCTCTTGCGCCTCCTGCGCGACGAGCCGCCTCCGATCGAAGACGACGAGGACGACGGCACGTCCTTCCCCGCCGATGGCCTCGCCCTACGGCAGCAGGACGTCCCGCCCGATCTGGATCTGGCCGACGTCCGCGGACAGGCCGAGGCCCGCCGGGCCCTGGAGATCAGCGCCGCCGGCGGCCATCATCTCTTCTTCAGCGGGCCTCCCGGATGCGGGAAGACGATGCTGGCGGAGCGGCTTCCGACGCTGATGCCGCCGCTGGAACCCGACATCGCCCTGGAGGTCACGGCGATCCACTCGGTCGCTGGAACACTGCGGCCGGGGCAGCCGCTCATCACGCAGCCGCCGTTCTACGCGCCGCATCACACCGCGTCGCGCGCCTCAATGGTCGGCGGCGGCTCAGGGCGCGCCCTCCAGCCGGGCGCCGTATCCCTCGCCCACCGGGGGATCCTCTTCCTGGACGAGGCCCCGGAGTTCTCCGGGGGGACGCTGGACGCGCTCCGCCAACCTCTCGAAGAGGGCGAGGTGAGGATCAGCAGGATCGAAGGCATGGCCCATTTCCCGGCCCGGTTCACCCTCGTCCTGGCGGCGAATCCGTGCCCGTGCGCCGCGGCGAAGCAGATCGACTGCTCCTGCGCTCCCGGCACGCGCCGCAAGTACACCTCCCGGTTGTCCGGCCCGCTCCTCGACCGCATCGATCTCAAGCTCGAACTGACACCGGCCAGCCGCGCCGAGCTCCGCTACGACCTGGAGTTCGCCGAGTCCAGCAAGGTGGTGGCCGAACGTGTCCTGCTCGCCAGGGAACGGACGGTCAGACGCCTGGCCGGCACGCCGTGGCGCTGCAACTCCGAGATCCCGGGGCCTGAGCTGCGCCGCTGCTTCACACCCCCGTCGGATGCGATGGAAGGCGCCGACGAGGCCTTCCATCGCGGCGCGCTCAGCGCACGCGGCCTCGACCGCATCCTGCGGGTCGCGTGGACGATCGCGGACCTGGCGGGCCATGACGAACCGGGCCCGGACGACATCGGCGGCGCACTCACGCTGTGGTCGGCGGGGCGCCAATGAGCGACGAGCGCACGGCCCGCGCCACCCTCACCGCGGTCGCCGAACCCGGTGACGCCTTCCTCAACCGGATCATCGACCACGTCGGCCCGGAGCGGGCACTCGAAGCGATCCGTACCGGCAGGCTTCCCGGCGACGTGCCCGCCGACCTGAAGGAGATCCGGCGTCTCGAACACTGGCGGATCCGCCTGATCGCCGCCGAACCCGACCAGGACATGGCCGTCTGCGCCCAGTTCCGTGGACGTCTCGTCTGCCCGGGAGACCCCGAATGGCCGACCACGCTCGACGATCTCGGGAGCGGCCGTCCCTACGCACTGTGGCTTCGCGGCCCGGGCGACCTGCGATACAGCTGCCTGCGCTCGGTCGCCATCGTCGGTTCCCGCGCCGCGTCGCCCTACGGCACACGGACCGCGGCCGACTTCGCGTCCGAGCTGGCGGACGCGGGCTGGACGGTGATCTCCGGCGGCGCCCTCGGCATCGACGCGGCGGCCCACCGGGGCGCCCTCACCGCCGACGGCCCCACGGTCGCCGTTCTCGCCAACGGCGTCGACATCCCGTACCCCGCGTCGAACGAGGGTCTCTTCGCGGAGATGGCCCGGCGTTCCGTCCTGGTAAGCGAGTCGCCACCAGGCACCCACCCGCACCGCCTCCGGTTCCTCGTCCGCAACCGAGTAATCGCCGCGCTCTCCCGCGGCACCGTCGTCGTGGAGGCGGAGGCCCGCAGCGGCGCCCTCAACACCGCGTGCTGGGCGGCCAAACTCGGCCGCATGGTCATGGCCGTGCCAGGCCCGATCACCAGCCGCTCGTCGGTCGGCTGCCACCGGCTCCTACGCGAGGACGGCGCCACCCTCATCACCCGCACCGAGGAGATCATCGAGACGGTCGGCCGCTTCGGCACCGACCTCGCCCCACCCCGGCAAAGCCCCGTCCTCCCCCGCGACCGTCTGGAGCCGATCACCCGCGCCGTCCTGGAGGCATTCCCGGCCCGCGGCCCGGCCGGTCCGGCGCAACTCGCCGTCAAGGCGGGCGTCGACCTGGGGACGATCAACGCGAAGCTGGGGCTCCTGGCCGCCGCCGGCTTCGTCGAGCGCACCTCCTCGGGCTGGAGCCTGACCAAGGCCGGCAAGTCCTCCAAGGGCCCGGCCAGCGCCGACTCCTCGCCCGCGACAACCTCTCAACCGGAGCCCGGATGACCTACCCAAGCAACTCCCTCAAAACCGCTCACGCCATCGTGCTACCACCAGCGCCACAAGAAGCCAGCGACCGCCGCAACACGCTCCCCGGCCACGCGCTCCCGGTCGAACCACAGCCGTCTCCCCACCCTCACAACGCAGACGACCTCACGACATCGGCAGGCCAGCTCCAGCCAGCAGGCAAGCAATCCACCAGTGCCCGCCGTCGAACGCCTGCTCGCCGCCGAACGCCTTTCAGCGAGCCTCGCATCAATGCGCCGAAACCCCCCGCCTTCCGCAGCCGGCTCCCCAACCGCAACACGTCCCACACGAGGCGATCCCCGCCGCCCCGAGCAAAGCCGGAGTCACCCGGCGAATGGAGGATGCCCCGAGCGAGCCGGAGTCACCTGGCGAATGAATAACGCCTCAGGCCGACCAACAGGCGGGCCATCACCCAGGCGCAATCAGGCCCTGAGGCAATGCCTGCGCCTCATCACGACGCCACCGGATCGTAGACGTGACACCACACCGTGCATTTCCAGAGCGAAGCCCAACCCCACACCGAGCCGGTAACAACCAACTCGTTCAAAGCGGCGCGCATCACCTCCCACCCGAGCCACACGCCAAGCCAACATCAACCACGAAGCGAGCCGGTTCACCACCCAGCAACGCCCACCGCACACGCACTTCACCAACCCACTCGACCAGCGCACCAAGCCGCACCACCAACCACGAAGAGCACGGCCCCGCGATCAACAACGATCAACGGCCAGACGGATCCATCTCACCAACCCACTCGACCAGCACACCAGTCCACTTCACCAACCCTCGACATCGAGGACGAGACCACCAGGATCTCGGCAAACAGGGAGACCCTGCGCGCCCTGGCCGACAACATCGAGGGCAACGTTGAACGCGACCAGGCCAGGGCCGCCAGCAGCAGCCAGTCTCGGAGGGAGGGCCGTCGGAAGGCCTATGAGGCCGCCGACTCTGGCGAGTTCCGCGACGTCTACGCCAACATCGGCACCTCCCTCGGCTTCAAGACCGAGCACCGCGACGTCGCCGCCCGCTACACCGGCATCGCGCTGCTGTTCGCGCTCGCCGCCGGAGGCGCCTCCCTGGCCTG
>JBOHBY010000966.1:0-3512 GCA_050698635.1 Spirillospora sp. | reverse complement strand
AGCAACGCGGGCGTCGCACCGTCCGGCCACTCGGGCAGCAGCCAGACGTGAGCGCCGTCCGTCGCCCCGACCACACCGGCCGGAACAGACTCCGACACGCCGGTCGACGGTGCCCCCAGCACCCGCGCACGCGCCCGCGCCAACACGGCCGGATCGTGGTCCGTCGGCGGGCGGTCACCGCCGAGGTCGGGCGCGGTCACCGGGACGTCCGCTCGAACCAGCCCGGGGAGAGCCAGGTGGGGGATTCCGCGGGGCGGACGGTCAGGCCGTCCGACCAGATGAGCCGATAAGGGAGTTCGGGATGCAGGTGGGCCGACGACAGATCGGACAGGACGCGGCGGGCCGCCGTCCAGTCCTGGGCGAGGACGTCCTCGACGGCGATCCGGTCGCGGCCGCGGAGAATCTGCTCGGCGACGTCGCGGAGCCGCTCCACCGCCGCGGTGTCGGAGCCCGTGTCGTCCGAGAGGCCGGTGTCGGGCACGGACGCGCGCGGCGGAGCCGGACGTGGAGGCGTCGCGCGCGGGCCGTCCTCCACCGCCGTCACCACGGCGGACGGCTCGTGCCACGGCGCGGCGGCGTCGAAGACGAACCCCTTCAGGACGGCGGCGAGGTCCTCGCGGGACGCGGTGCGGGTGAACGTCCGCCACGTCTCCGGCGGCAGCAGGGTCAGGTTCCGCGTCGTGCCCGCCGAGTCCGACAGGCGGGCCGCGGCGCGGCGGGACGCGTCCCCGTAGGCGTAGATGGCGGCGCGCAGGTCGGTGCACGTCCGGTCGAGCTGCGGCCAGCGGCGCAGGATCGCACCGTGCAGGCGCTCGGCGCGCAGCAGGATCTCCTCGGTGCCCCACAGCTTCGGCGCCTGCTCGCGAAGCTCCTCGATGGTCCCGTTCGTCAGCGTGACCAGCTCGACGCTCCACAGCCGGAACGCGCGCGCCAGCCCGTCCGCGCCGTCGCGCGCCTGCTCGGGCGTCATCCGCGGGTCGGCCACGTTGAGCTGCTCAAGGGCGAGGAGCCGGTGCATTTCGCTCTGGCCGCCGTCCAGCATCATCCGCCGGACGAACATCAGCCCGACCACGCTGGTGAACGACGCCCGGTACCGGAGCTGGTTCGGCTTCGGGAACACCTCGCGGACGGCGCCGAGCCCTTTCAGCACCCGCAGCCGGTTCTCGAACACCTCCGGCGGGTAGCTGCGGCACACGTACCGCATCTGCTCGCGGCTCAGTCCGTCCTCGCCCGCGTCGGCGAACGCGGCGAGCAGCGTCTCGGCCACGTCCACGAGTTCCGGGTCGTCCACGACGGCGCCGCTGTCGCGGGCCAGCGCCGCGAACATCTGCCGGTACACGCCCAGCACCGCCTCGCCGACCAGGACGTCGTCGAGGCTGGCGGCCGCGTTCTCGGAGGTGGGGGACACGGCGCACTACGGTACGGCCACCACGCCGCCAAGGTGGAATCGGCGCGGAGGACGCGTGAACAATCAAGGACTTGAAACCATGGCGGTGCACGCAGAGCGATGACACACTCACAGTGCCATGACGGATGTCCCGGCCCGCGGGCCGTGCCAGTCTCGGAACGGCAGGGGAGCATGACCACGACGAGCACTCCCGTGAAGACGAACCTCCCCGCCGAGCCCAACGCCTTCGTCGGCCGCGAACGCGACGTCGGCGACCTCGGCCGGCTCCTGGTGAGCATGCGGGCCGTGACGCTGTGCGGCGCCGGGGGCATCGGCAAGACCAGGCTCGCGCTGCACGTCGCCCACACGATGCTCGGCACCGGTCCCGACGGCGTCTGGTTCGTGGAGCTCGCCGACGTCCGCCTGGACGGGACGACGGAGCCGGTCGCGCGGCGCGTCGCCACCGTCCTCGCCGTCGCCGAGGAGGACGGCCGCCCGCTCACCGAGACGCTCGCCGACGCGCTGCACGCGTCCACCGCCCTGATCGTCCTGGACAACTGCGAGCACGTGATCGAGGAGTGCGCCAAGCTGACCGGCACGCTGCTGGCCCGCTGCCGGCGGCTGCGGGTGCTCGCCACCAGCCGGGAACCGCTCCGCATGGCCGGCGAGAACGTGTGGCGGGTGCCGCCCCTGGAACCCGACGAGGCGATGCGGCTGTTCGTCGACCGTGCGAAGGCGGCGCGTCCCGCGTTCGCCGGCACGGACGCCGTCCGCGACGTCACCCAGGCCCTCGACGGGATGCCGCTCGCGCTGGAACTCGCCGCCGCGCGCGTCCGCGTCCTGTCCGTGGAGCAGATCGCCCGCCGCCTCACCGACCGGTTCCGGCTGCTCAGCGCCGGGGACCGCACCGCCCCCGCCCGGCAGCGCACCCTCCGCGCCGCGATCGACTGGAGCCACGAACTCCTCGACGACCCCGAGCGCGTCCTGCTGCGCCGCCTGTCGGTCTTCTCGGGCTGGACGCTGGTGCAGGCCGAACACGTCTGCGCCGACGCCGCGCTCCCCGCCGACGACGTCCTCGACCTGCTCACCGCACTGGTCGACAAGTCGCTCGTGGCCGTGACCGGCGAGCTCGCCGGGGAGGTCCGGTTCCGGCAGCTCGACAGCATCCGCGAGTACGCGGCCGAACGGCTCGCCGACGCCGGTGAGGACGAGACGTTCCGCGAACGGCACCGCGACGTCGTCCTGGACGCGGCCGAACGGCACGGCCGGATCGCCGTCGCCCGCGACCCCGCCCCCTGGGCCGAACGCGTCGCCCTGTTCAACCTGTACGACGTCGAGCTCGGCAACGTCCGCTCCGCCCTCACCTGGTCCCTGGACCGCGGCGACATCGGCGAGGGCCTGCGGATCTGCACCTCCTTGCGCACGTTCTGGATCGTCCGCGGCCGCGTCACCGAATGGGCCGACTGGACCGACCGCTTCCTCACCGCCGCGCCCGTCCCCGGCCCGGACGTCCTTGGCCCGGCGCTCGTCGCACGCGCCCAGCTCGCCCTCGGCGGCCGCGACTTCGCGCAGGCCGCCCAGTACGCGGACGACGGTCTCGCGTCCTGCCGCAGCTGCGGTGACGACTTCATGACCGCGTCCGCCCTGATCTCCGTCGCCGAATGCCTGCTCCGCGCCGGACGCGACACCGACGCCGCCGAACGCCTCGCCGAGGCCGACGCGATCGCCGCCGCGCCCGGCCAGGAATGGAACCGCGCCTACGCCGCCGCCGTCCGCGGCTACCTGCTGATCCGCGGCTCACGCCTGCGCGAGGCCCGCGAGCACCTGGACGCCGCCGCGTCCGTCATGCGCGGCATCGGCCAGCTGTGGGGCGCCTCCCACGCCATGATCGGCCTCGGCCGCCTCGCCGAACTGCGCGGCGACCACGCGTCCGCGCGCGGCCACTACGCCGAGGTCCTGCCGATCCTCGCCGAGATCGGCGGCCGCCCGGAGATGGCGCGTGCCCTCGCCGGCCTGGGCCGCGTCGCCCTGGAGCAGAACGACCTCTACACGGCCCGCGAGTCCCTCTCCCAAAGCCTCACGCTGAGTCGTTCGTCCGGCATCCGGCTCGACATCTCCCGCGCCC
>JBOHBY010000965.1:0-4604 GCA_050698635.1 Spirillospora sp. | reverse complement strand
GGGCGTGGCCACCGCGTCCGGCGCCGTGTTCCGGACCGCCGCGACGATCGGCGACGCGGACTGGACGAGCAGCAGCGGCCTGCCTTCCCGGTCGGTCGTGTGCGCCGGGACGGGCGCGTACGGGACGCCCGGCGCGACGAGGACACCGTCCGCGATGCCGTAGGCGAGGGTCCGCGCCCGCTCCCCCGCCGTGGGCCCCTCCACCGTCTTCGTGCTCTCCGCTCCCCGCACCACGCCTCCTCGACCCCACCGGCTTAGGGTTACCTAAGTTAGGCAAACCTAACTGCACTTGTCCAGGGCTGAGGTCAGTGAAGGGCGCCCAGTTCCTCGCGGGCGGTGGTGCGGAGCGTTCGCAGGGCGTCCACGAGGACGTGGCGCTGGTCGTCGGTCAGCGGGCCCGCGAAATGCTCGCGGAGGGTCTCGGCGTGGACGCGCAGGGCCTCGTCCAGCTTCGCGCGACCGGCATCGGTCAGCTCCACGAACTGGCGGCGTCGGTCACCGGGCGCCGGTTCGCGGCGGACGAGCCCGGCCCGCACCATCCGGTCGATGATCCGCGTCATGCCGCCGCTGGTCAGGATCAGCTCGCCGGCCAGGTCGCCCATCGTGTGCGGGCCGTCCCCGGCGGCGCCCGACAGCTTCAGCAGGACCTCGAACACCGCGTGCCGGATGCCGCAGCGGCGCTCCAGCTCCCGGCCCGCGATCCGCTCCAGCACCGACGCGGCGCTCAGCAGCGCGCCGAACTCGTGGACGAGCTCGTCCGGGATGACCGGGGCCGTTCCGTTTTCGCCCGGCTCCGTCTGCGTCTGCGTTTCCGTCACGGTCGACATGATGCCCTGCCTTCGTCCGGCGACCCCGTCTTCCGCACAACGCGTCGCGTCCCGCGCCGCTTCCATGCGGGAACACCCGGGTCGACCGTCAATTGTTGGGCTTGTCGCTCTTCTCCGCCTTCGGCGTCTTCGACGCGCCGGTGCCCGGGACGCCCGGGAACCCTCCCTGCTGCTGGTTCTTGTTCTCCTCGTTGACCCCGGACGCGTACTGCTGGGTGACCTTCCAGTCGCCGTCGACCTTGCTCAGGGACAGCCGCAGCAGCGTCGCCGGCTGGTTGATCTGGCCGTCCTTCGTCCTGAGCGCGACCTCCACCATGATCACCGCCGTGGCGAACCTGCCGTCGACGCTGCCCACGTAGACCTGCTCGGTCTTGGACGACACCGCCACCTGCGACCCGGGCTGGAACGTCTGGGCCAGCGAGGGCAGCGTGTTCGTCTTGAAGCTGTCGAGGAGGTCACCGGCCATCAGCTTCTGCGCCTTGTCGGCCTGCGTCCGGTAGTTCTGCGCGTTGTAGTTCAGCGCGACGTTGCCGTAGTCGGAGGCGACCTCGCGGACCGCATCGCGGTCGTCCTCGTCGGACGAGAGGGAACTCGCCGTCCGCCACTGCCAGATCGCCAGGCTGGCCAGCAGCGCGACCAGGACGACGACCACGACGGCCTGCGTCCTGCCAAGCCCGAAGAGCGTCGGCCGGGCGGTGGGCGCGTGCTGCTTCTCGTCTGCGGCCTTCGGGCGGGGCTTTGCCGCGGGCTTGGCCTGGGGCTCCTCCTCGGCCTCCTCGGCCTCTTCGGCTTTTTCGGCTTTTTCGGCCTTTTCGGTTGCCTCGTCTTCGGCGTCCAGGGCTTCCAGGACCTCGTCGAGATCCTCGTCGTCGATGACCTCGATGACCCGTACCCGGCGCCTGCGCTTGGTCTTGCCGGGCTCGTCCCCGGTGGTCTTGGCTGTCACTTCGGGCACTCCTCGGGATTGGGGTCAGTCCTTGCCCCGACGACGCGGTCGGGTCATGCGGGACACCACGGGCACCGAGCCCAGGATGACCCTGATCAGCACCAGCAGCGCGACGATCGGCGGTACGTACACCAGCCACGGCGGCGGCCCGCCGGACGAGTCGTCGCCGTTGTTCGCGGCCTTCCTGGCCTGCGTGTCGAGCGCGGGATCGTGGGTGGGGATCGTCTCCCCCGGGTTCTTAGCCCGGTAGGGCTTCTGCGCGGTCTCGGCCGGGGTCCGTCCGCCGGGGCAGGTCGGGACCTTGTTCACCGCCGGCTGCGCCAGCGGGTACTTGTACTCCAGCGCCGCGAGCTTGCGCAGCGTGACCTGGAAGACGACGTTCAGGACGGGTTTGCCCTGGTCGACCCCGATCACGTTGTCGAGGACGACCTTCAGCGACGGCGCGTACTGGAGCGTCTTGCGGAGGTCGGTCAGGTAGCCGGGGTTGTAGGTCGAGATGCCGAGGGTGCCGAGCATGTCGACGGCGCAGCCGACGTCGGGGCCGGTCTCGTCCAGCAGGTCGTTGACGGTGTCGAGCAGCCCGGGGCCGCGGTCGCGCAGTTCGGCGATCTGGCCGCGGACCTGGCCGAGCGCGGCGGTGAGCGCGGCGAGGTCGTCGATCCCGGCGCCGAGCGGGCCGCGGTTCTGGTTCAGGACGCGGGTGATCCGGCCGAGGTCCTGGGTGAGGCCTTCGAGGAGCTCGGTGTTCTGGGCGAACGTCCGCGTCAGGTCGTCGCCGCCGTTGATGATCTGGCGGAGGGAGTCCTCGCGTCCGGCCCAGCCCTCGGCCAGCTCGTGCGTGAGGACCTTGGCGTGGCCGGGGTCGATGGCCTTGAGGGTGTCGATGACCGCGCCGAACAGGTCGCCGTACTTGGGCGGGACCTTCGTGTGCGACATCGGGATGACGCCGCCGGGCTTCATCGGCGGAGCGTCCGCCCTGCCCTGGCCGGGTGTCAGTTCGACGACCGGTTCGCCGACGGCGGACTTGCGGGCCGCGGCGGCGGTGACGCCCTGCGGGATCGTGACGCCGCGGTCGATGTCGAGCCGGACGACCACCCTGTCCCTCTCCAGCCTCACCGAGTCGATCTTGCCGACGCGCAGGCCGAGATAGTCGACCTCGAAGTTCGGGTGCAGGCCGGGCGACGACGCGAACTCCACCGTGAGGCGGTACGGCCGGTCGACGAAGTCGAACCGGACGACGTTGTTGAACGCCCACACCACCATCACCGCGGCGAGCGCGGCGAACACCGCCAGGTTGATCGTCAGTCGTCTGGTCATCCTCGCCCTCCGAGGATGTCGTCGAGGTCGGGGAGCGTGCCTTTCAGGCCGTCCGGGAGTTCTGGGGTGGGGGCGGGGGACGGGGTGAGGCCGGGGGTCTTCCCCTTCTTGGTCTTGGGGGGCGCGCCGAGGCCGGGGAGGAGGGGTGTTCCGTCCGGCCAGACGATGCGGACGATCGGGTAGAGCAGGAGCTGGCCGTCATAGCTGGCCAGCGGGATCTTCTTGGAGAAGGCGACCAGGCCGTCCACCAGGGCGGTGAGGCGCTTGCGGTTGCTCCCGAGCTGTTGCAGGACGGGGTCGAGGTCCTTCAGGAGTTTCCGGAACCGCTGGATGCGTCCTTCCAGGACCTTGTCGTTCAGCTCGCGGGCCATCCGGGTGAGCCGGTCGACGGTCTTGATGATCTTCTCTTTGTCGTCGTTCAGTATGCGGGTGGTGCGTTCGAGTTGGCCGGGTGCCTCGTTCAGGGCGTCGCTGCCCTTGGCCAGCGAGCGGCCGAGCCTGGCGAACCGGTCGACCGACTCGCCCAGCTCCTGGCGCTGGTCGGCGAACATCTTCAGCAGGCCGCTGGCCTGGGCGATGGTCTTGTTGAGTTTCTGGCCTTTGCCGTCGAGCGCCGTGGCACCCGCGTTGACGACCGTCGCGACGTCGTTTCCGGCGAGCGCCTGGATCAGCGGGCCCGCCTGCCCGACGACCTGCTCGAACGCGGGTTGGACGCTGGTCTGCGCGATCGTGTCGCCGGTGGCGAGGAACGGGCCGCGGTCCATGGTCGCGCCGGGCGGCATCCGCAGGTCGACGTAGTTCTCGCCGAGCAGCGACGTCACCCTGATCTCGGCCCTGGTGCCCTTCGGGATCTTGACGTCGTCCTCGACGGACAAGGTCACCTTCGCCCGGTAGCCGTCGAGCCGGACCTTGGTGACACTGCCGATGGTGATGTCGGACATCTTGACGCTGTGCCCGGCGACGAGCTGCTGGACGTCGTCGAACGTGGCCGTCAGCGTCAGGTCGCCCTTCGGCGCGCCCGCCGTCCGGTAGGAGCAGCCGGAGATCGCGAGGGTGAGGGTGGTGATGAGGACGACGAGGGTCCTGGCCATCAGTCGCCTCCGTTCTGCCAGGGGCAGTTGGAGTTCGGGGCGGGCAGCGGGCAGCCGATCTCGTCGGTGTTCAGCAGGCCCTTCAGCCAGGTCCGCAGGAACGCGTCGGTGGTGAACCTGATCTGCAGCGACCTGTTCTTCGGGTTGTAGCCGTTGAGGAGCAGCTCGTTGACGCCCGGCAGCGCGTGGATCAGCTGCGCCACCTCGCGCGCGTTGCCCTTGAGGACGAGCGCCGTCCGGGTGAGGACGGCCAGGTCGTACGGCAGGGTCCCCTTGTACTTGCGGATCAGCTTGTCGCCGTTCTTCGCCAGGTCGAGGACGCCGCCGATCAGCTGTTGCAGCTCGCCGCGCTCCGCGCTGAGGACGCGGCTCGCCTCCGCGAAGTCGCGGATCACCGAGCCGAGGACCTGCTCGCGTCCGCGC
>JBOHBY010000964.1:0-4323 GCA_050698635.1 Spirillospora sp. | reverse complement strand
CGGCCCCGCTCGGACGGCTCGTCCGACACCTCGGCGGGCAGCGCCACGTACGGCACCTGGAAACAGGCGAACGCGCTGGCGGCCAGCAGGAACATGACCCCGGCCCAGGCGGCGGCGAACCCCGGGGAGCCGGACGGGACGGCGAACATCGCGGCGAACAGGAACGGCAGCGTCACGGCGCCGAGCAGGAGCAGCCGGGTGCGGTGGCCGGTCCGGACGGCCTCCCGGTCGCTGGCGGCGCCGACGACCGGGTTGAGCAGCACGTCCCACGCCTTCGGCACGACCAGGACGGCCCCCGCGACCGCGGCGGAAACACCGAGGACATCGGTCAGGTAGTACAGGAGCAGCAGGCCGGGGACGGCGGAGAACACACCCGTCCCGACCGAGCCGACGCCGTACCCGAGCAGCCGCCGCCGAGGCAGCGCCGTCATGGCCCGTCCTGCGCGGACCGACCAGGCGGGCCTATCGTGGTGGCGACGAGGTGGCGCATGTGAGCGCGGAACCGGGCCAGCTCGTGCGTGTCGTCCCTGCCGTGGCGGCGTCCGTCCGCGTCCAGGACGCCGCCGCACAGGAACCCGTGGGTACACCAGACGACCGTCCACACGACGTACTCGACGTCGACGTCGTCGGGCACGAGTTTGCGGGCCGTACCGGCGACCATCTCCGTCAGCGGCCTGACGTACTGCTCCTCAAGGTGCGCGACGTCGGAGGCGTCCGACAGCCAGCGATGCATCCACAGCGCGGGGATCTCCGGATTGCCGACGCAGAAGTCGATATAGCGGTCGGTGAGGGTGAGCAGGCCGTCCACGTCCAGGTCGATCTCCGCGAGGGCGTCCTCCAGCGCGGCCCGTTCGGTGAGGTAGGCGCGTTCCATGACGGCGAGATACAGGTCGCGCTTGCCGCCTACGTGGTAGGCGACGGTGGCGACGTTGAGCCCGGCCGCTTCGGCGATCATGCGGGTGGAGGTGCCGTCGTAGCCGAGCGCGGCGAACAGCCGTCCGGCCGCGTCCAGGACGCGCTCGCGCCCGCCGCTGTCGCTGCTGGTCATCTCCCCAAGCTAGGCATTCGCCACGGGACCGGTCAATCGCTTGATGGAGGGCCGGGCGCGCCCCGGCCGCTACCGGACGATCCGCAGGCGCGGCGTGGCCGCGGGCGGTTCACGGCCGCGTGGGCTAGGCGTCCTGTATTCGGCTGATCTGCCAGTCCGAGCCGTCGGGGACGATCGTGACCTTCAACGCGAGGGCGCCCCTGTCGGACGCCTGGGTCGCGGTTATCCAGGCGTGGGGAACTTTGCCGGAGGTCATGTCGCTGGGGGTCAAGCTGCGGTGCGTCACCGTCTCGGTGATGCCGAGGTTGAAGTACACCAGCAGTTCGGCCGAGTCGGCGTCCTGTCGGATGATCCCGATCTGCATCGCCGGCCCGGCCTCCGACGCCCACCGGTGGGGACGGGCGCCGGCCCGCCTCCACATCTGGTCGTACTCGCCGACCGCGGGGCCGGTCAGGACGTGACGGCCCTCGCCCCGGGCCAGGGCGGTCATCATGTCCCGGACATCCGTGAGCATCAGGTCCTTCCGCGACGGCCGCCCGTCGGCGTATGCGACCAATCCATCGACACCGCCGGCCGGTTCGTCCCTGAGGCCGGAAATGCGCCAGCCGTGCGGGGTGAGCACCATGTACACGTAGTACCTCCGCACCTTCTCCACCGGTCGCCCGCCGGGCTTGGTGGACGTGAGGCGCACGACGGCCATGAGATGGGCCCAGCCCTTGTCGTCCACGCGGACGGTGTCGTCAGGTCCGTAGCTTCCCGCGTGGGAGGCGATCGGCAACACCGTCGACACTCGTGCCGCCGACAGCGTCTCCCGCTCCCGCACGTAGCGCGCGCGGGTGGCGGCGCGGGACCGGCGAAGCCGGTCGTGCTCGTCGGCGACCGTGACCCGCTCCCAGGCGTCCAGGTTCTGGTCGACGCGGGCCGGGTCCATGGTGTTGAGCGTGACGAGCTGCTGCGATGCCGTGGCGGCGATCACCGGACGGTCGGCCGCCGGTAACTCCCAGGCCGACGCCGCCGTGCCGCCGAGTCCCGAACCCAGGTCGTCCGGGCCGAACGCGGCCCAGGCGATGGAGCCGGAGAGCACGAGCGCGCCCGCGACGGTGCTGGCCTTCGACCACTCCTGCATGTTCTTCCAGCCCATCCTGGACCTTCACCCCGTTTCGCCGAGACGGCGCCGCGCCACGGTGATCGACCGCGAACCGACCCTCACCATGATCACCTAGCCGCCCGCCGCACCGCACGTGATCGAGAAAACGAGCGGCCCCGCCGCCTCGGACACGGCCGGACGAAATTTTTCTCGTGGAGGTGTCGAATGGCGCCGGGCCCGTTCGTAGCCAGGGTGAGAGACCGGCAAGGCGCCGGTCGCCGCACACCGGAGGTCCACGATGTCCGTCATCACCACCGCTCCCGCCACCCAGCCCGTCACCACCGGACCCGCCACCCAGCCCGTCACCACCGGACCCGCCGCCCAGCCCGTCGCCACGGCCTCCGCGGCCGCCGTCGCGCCGTCCGTCGCCACCGTCCGCGCTTCGGCGAAGCGGTTGATCGCTGGTGGTCTGGTCGCTGCGGGCGTTGCCGCCGCGGCCACCGCGTCGATCGCGGCGGTGGGGAAGGCCGCCGGGATCAGCGTGACCATGGGCGGCGAGGCGATCCCGGCGTCCGGGTTCGCCGTGCTGACCGTGATCTTCTCCGTGGTGGGCCTGGTGCTGGCCCTGGTCCTGGGCCGCGTGGCCCGCCGTCCGCGCGGGGCGTTCGTCCGCACCACGATCGTGCTCACCGCGTTGTCGCTGGTGCCGGACGTGCTCGCGGACGCGTCCACGGCCACCAAGGCGCTGCTGATGTTGACGCACCTCGTGGCGGCCGCGATCGTGATCCCGGTGATCGCCCGCCGCCTGTCCGCGTGACGTCCGAGTGACGTCCGCCTGATCCTGATAGGAGTTGGCCATGAGGACATATCTGCTCGCGGTCCAGTTCGACGAGAGCGCGCCGGCGCCGTCCGAGGACGAGTTCCAGGCGCAGCTGAACCGGACCGCCAAGGTCACCGAGGAGATGCAGGCCGCCGGTTCGTGGGTGTTCGCCGGTGGGCTGCTGCCCTCGTCCACCACGACCGTCGTCCACCCGGGCAACGGGACGACCACGATGACCGACGGCCCGTTCGCCGAGACCAAGGAGCAGCTCGGCGGGTTCTGGGTGATCCGGTGCGACGACCTGGACCAGGCGCTGGCCTGGGCCGACAAATGCGCGCTGGCCTGCGGGGAGCCGATCGAGGTGCGCCCGTTCGAAGACGCGCAGTGGGACGGAGCGGAAGGCTGAGCGCGGATGGACCTGGACGGCGTCTTCCGGGCCGAATACGGCCGATGCGTGGCCACGCTGACGCGCTTCCTCGGTGACATCGGGCTCGCCGAGGAAGCCGTCCAGGACGCGTTCGCGGTGGCCGTCCAGAAGTGGGACGGGACGCTCCCGCCCAATCCGGGCGCGTGGATCGTGACCACCGCCCGCAACCGGGCCATCGACCGGCTGCGCCGCGAGTCCACCCGCGAGGCGCGCCACGCGCAGGCGATGCTGCTCAACCAACGCGACGAGCCAGAGGAGGTGGGACCGGTGCGCGACGACCAGCTCCGCATGATCTTCACCTGCTGCCATCCGGCGCTGTCGCCGCTCGCCCGGACCGCGCTCACCCTGCGCCTGCTCGGCGGGCTGGAGGTGGCGGAGATCGCGCGGGCCTACCTGGTGCCGGAGGCGACGATCTCCCAGCGGATCGTCCGCGCGAAGAAGAAGATCCGCGACGCCGCCATCCCCTACCGGGTGCCGGGCGACGCCGAACTCCCGGACCGGCTGGCGTCCGTCCTCACCGTGCTGCACCTGATCTTCAACGAGGGCTACATCTCGACGTCCGGTCCGCTTCTCCGCACCGACCTGTGCCTCGAGGCGGTCCGGCTGGCCCGGGCGCTCGCCGAGCTGATGCCCGACGAGCCCGAGGTGCACGGACTGCTGGCGCTGATGCTCGTGAACGACGCTCGGCGCGACGCGCGATTCGCCGACGGCACGGTGGTCCTCCTCCGCGACCAGGACCGATCGCTCTGGGACCTCGACCAGATCGCCGCGGGACGAGCCGCGCTCGATCGCGCGCTCGCGCTCGGCGGCCGCGGTCCGTACGTCCTCCAGGCGGCCATCGCGGCGCTGCACGCCGACGAGCCCCAGGACTGGCCGCAGCTCGCCGCCCTGTACGGCGATCTCGCCCGCCTCACCCGCTCGCCGGTCGTGGAGCTCAACCG
>JBOHBY010000963.1:0-2161 GCA_050698635.1 Spirillospora sp. | reverse complement strand
GTCCAGGACGAGCGTGTGCGGGTCGGCGAGGACGAGCCGCGCCAGCGCCAGCTGCTGCGCCTGCGCGGGCGACAGCGTCTCGCCGCCGGACCCGACACCGGTGTCGAGGCCGGGCCCGTCCCAGTCGACCGCCGCGAGGACCCGCCCGATGTCGGCGTCGGACGCCCCCGGACGCGCCATCACCAAATTCTCGCGGAGCGTGCCGCGGAACACGTGATGCTCCTGCGTGACCAGGGCGACGTGGCCGCGCAGCTCGTCCAGCGGCAGGTCGACCAGCGGGACGCCGCCGTCCCTGCCGACCGTGACGGCACCCGTACGAGGGCCGTGTACCCCGGCGAGCAGGCGGCCGAGCGTCGACTTGCCCGCGCCGCTCGGCCCGACCATCGCGAGCCGTTCACCGGGACGCAGGTCGAGATCGACGCCGTGCAGGACGTCCTGCCCAGGGCGGTAGGCGTAGCGCACGTCCCGAGCCGTGAGCCGCTCCCCCTCCGGCCTACGCCCATTGGGCGTGCGATCCGCTGGAACATTGCCGACACCAAGGATGCGGGCCAAGGACGCACCGCCGAGTTGCAACTCGTCCAGCCAGGACAGCAGCGTGTCCACCGGCTGGATGAGCTGCTGCGCGTACAGGGTCGCCGCGGTCACCTGCGCTAGCGACGCCATGTCGTGGATGTAGAGAAAACCACCGGCCACCAGCGTCGACACCACCGGCAGAACGAAACCGAGCTCGGCGACCGGGAACAGCACCATGCGCAACCGCAGCGTGTACCGTTCGGCCGCGTACGAGCGGGCGATGTCGGCGTCGCCGCGCGCGTGCCGCCGGTCGGCGAGGCCGAGCGCCTCGACCGTGCGGGCGCCCTGGACGGTCTCGGTCAGCCCGTCCGCGATCCCCGACCACGACTCGTTCTCCCGCAGGTAGCCGCCGTGCGCGCGGGGCAGGTACCAGCGCATCACCGCCCACAGCATCGGGACGGCGACCAGCGCGGGAAGCGCGACGAGCGGGCCGTTCAGCAGCAGCGCGCCGACCGTGAACGCGCTGACGACGATCGCGACGAGCGTCTCCGGCATGGCGTACCGGACGGACGTCGCCAGCGTGTCCACGTCCCGGGACGCGCGGGTGACCAGGTCACCGGTGCCCGCCCGCTCGACCCGCGACAGCGGCAGCGCCATGACGCGGTCGACGAACTCCTCCCGCAGTTCCGCCAGCACGCGCTCGCCCAGCTTCGCCGATGCGAAATACGCGTACCTGGTCAGCAGGCCCTGCACGATCACGAAACCGGCGATGGCCAGGCCGAACGTGTCGATGTCGGCGTGGCCGTCGCGGACGTCCTCGACGAGCGCGCCGAGCAGCCACGGCGTCACCAGGCCCGTCACGGTGGCGAGCGCGTGCAGGACCAGCACGGCGGCCAGGTCTCGCGGGTGCCGCACCATGAGGCGCCGCGCGTACGCGCGCACCTGCGAGGGCGTCGCGACCGGCAGTATCTCCGCGCTCACCTACCCGCCCTTTCGGCTTGTTCCGTCGATTCGCCGCGCGTGACGGTGGCCGCGTAGCGCGGCTCGGTCTTCAACAGGTCGCAGTGTGTTCCCTCTGCGACTACCTGGCCCTTCTGGACGAAGGCCACATGGTCGGCCCTGTCCAGCATCAGCGGGCTCGTCGTACACACAACTGTGGTGCGTCCCGCGCGCGCTGGGCCGAGCCTGTCGGCGATGCGTGCTTCGGTGTGCGCGTCCACGGCGCTGGTCGGCTCCACCAGGACGAGGACGTCCGGATCGGCCGCAAGCGCCCGCGCCAAGCGAAGACGTTGTTGCTGACCGCCGGAGAACTCCCGTCCAGCCTCCACCACATGCGCGTCCAGTCCGGAGGCCTCGACGATGTCGTCGGCGCATGCGGCATGGATCGCCGCCATAAGCACGTCGGTGTCGGTACTGGGGTCGGCGTTCGGTGAAAGGGTCTCGGCCAGTGACCCGGCGAAGAGCCGGTCCTCGTTCACCGCGACGAAGATTCGCTTCCTGACGTCCGCCACGGCGTGCAGCGGGACTCCGCCGAAATCGACGTCACCGGGCGCGTACCGGCCGAGCCGGTCGGCGATCACCTGCGCGTCACGCGGGTCGCCCGCCGCGATCGCGGTGACCCGCCCCGGCCGCACGACCAGGCCGGACG
>JBOHBY010000962.1:0-2147 GCA_050698635.1 Spirillospora sp. | reverse complement strand
GTGGTGACCTCCGCGCAGGCCGCCGCCCGCCTGCTCGCCGGGCGGCTGCCCGCCGGGGCGGAGGTGCTCGTGGTCGGCGGGATGGGATTGCGGCACGCTCTGTACGCGCAGGGGCTGCGCCCGGTGTCGACGGCCGCCGGACGGCCTGCCGCCGTCGTCCAGGGCTTCGAGCCGGGCATCGGCTACGGGCTGCTGTCCGAAGGCGCACGGGCCGTGAGCCGGGGCGCGCTGTTCGTCGGCTCCAACGGCGACCTGACCATTCCCGGCCGTGCCGGGCCCCCGGACCCCGGGAACGGCGCCCTGCTCCGCGTGATCAGCTCCGCGACGGGCGTCGAGCCGATCGTCGCCGGAAAGCCCGAGCGGCCGCTGCACGAGGAGTCGGTGCTGCGCACCGGCGCCCGGCGCCCGCTCGTGGTCGGCGACCGTCTCGACACCGACATCGAGGGCGCCCACAACGGCGGCGCCGACAGCCTCCTGGTATTTACCGGCGTCACCGGCCCGCTGGAGGCCCTCACCGCCCCGCCGCACCGGCGGCCCACCTATCTGGCCGCCGACCTGGGCGGGCTCCTCGTCCCGCACCCGGGGATCGTCCGGGAGGGCGGCGGGCACCGCCGCGGCGGCTGGACGGCCCGCCGCACCGCCGACACGTTCACCATCGACGGCTCCGGCGACCCCTACGACGGCCTCCGTGCCCTGGCCTCCGCCGCCTGGGAGACCGCCACGCCGCCACCGGTAGACGCGCTGACCGCGCCGCTGAACGCGCTCGGGTTCTAGCCGCTCGGGTTCAGCTCAGAGCAGCTTGCGGAGGCGGAGGAGGTCGAAGATGCTCGCCTCGATCTTGAGCCGTCCCTCGGCCCACGCCTTGGTGGGGCTCAGCTTCTCGTCGGCCATGGCGACCAGGTCGTCGCTGTTCACGGTGAGGCGGATCTGCGCGTCCCTCGGGTCGCCGTCGAGCTCGAACGGGTCCAGGCCGCCCGGGTGGAGCCGGGTGTGGTAGGCCAGCCCGAGGTCCGGGACGTGGCAGCTGATCGTCCGCTCGACGACGTGCTCGGCGAGCCGGTCGGCGTCCACCTCCGCCAGCCGCGCCGCGACACGGTCGAGCGCGGCACGGCACTCCTCCTCGTTCGCCATGGTCAGGCCGTTCCCCGTTCCCTCGACAAGTCCCTCGACAACTCCCTCGGCAAGGATGTCGTTCAGGGACGGTAGCGTTCGTGATGAGCCGGAGGCGACCCGGACGCGGGCGCGGAGGGTCTAGTGGGAGGTAAACGTGATGTCCGACGAGGCCGAGCGGGCGCCGGAGCTCCAGGCCGCGCAGGCGCCGGAGGTCCCGGCCGTCGCGGCGCCCGATCCGACCGGCGACCCGCGTGTGGACGCCGCCGTCGCCCGGCTGGGCGAGCTCGGTTCGCGGCCCGTCCCCGAGCATGTGGAGGTCTACGAGGACGTCCACCAGCGGCTCCAGGAGCTGCTCGCCTCCGCCGACCAGGACGAACCGCGCCCCCCGCAGGTGCCGCAGCCAGCGCGTCCGGCGTTTCCCGCCGCGCTCCGTCCCGGCCCGGTGAGCCGGGCCGATGAGCACTAGGCGGCGGCTGGACGCGGAGCTGGTCCGGCGCGGCCTGGCGCGGTCGCGGGAGCAGGCGTCCCAGCTGATCGGCGACGGCCGGGTCAGGGTCGGCGGGCGGACGGCGGAGAAGCCGGCGACGCAGGTCGAGGCCGCGGCGGCGATCGTCGTGGCCGACGCCGAGGCCGGGCCCGACTACGTCTCGCGCGGCGGCCACAAGCTCGCCGGAGCCCTCCAGGCCTTCCGGGGCCTCGCCGTGAAGGGCCGCGTCTGCCTGGACGCGGGCGCCTCCACCGGCGGTTTCACCGACGTCCTCCTGCGGGCCGGAGCCGCGCGCGTGTACGCGGTCGACGTCGGCTACGGGCAGATCGCCTGGTCGCTGCGGACGGACGAGCGCGTCACCGTCCTGGAGCGGACGAACATCCGCGACCTGCGGCCCGAAATGCTCGGCGACCCGCCCCCCGATCTCGTCGTCGGCGACCTGTCGTTCATCTCGCTGAAGCTCGTCCTCGGGCCCGTGCGCGCGTGTGCTGCGCCCGGGGCCGACTTCGCGATGATGGTGAAGCCGCAGTTCGAGGTCGGCAAGGAC
>JBOHBY010000961.1:0-7232 GCA_050698635.1 Spirillospora sp. | reverse complement strand
CGCCGGAGGCGTCACCGCCCGGTGACGACGGGTCGGGGAACTGCGGGTCGCCTCCAGCGCCCGTCCGGGTACCGCCGTTGGGGTCCTGCCCGTCGTCGGCGGGACCGTTGTTGCCGACCGACTGCTGGATCCGGTCGATGGTCTGGGGCGCGGTCACGCCCAGCCCGGCGATCGCCACCGCGGCCGCCACCGCGAGGACGGGACGCGCCCAGCCGACGGTGAACCGGTCGAGTCCGAGCCCGAAACGGGCGAGGCCGAACCGTCCGAGACCGAACCGGCGGCCGGGGCCGCCCGCCGCGCGGGCCCGGATGCGTTCCAGGCCGTCGCCCGCGGGGTTGACCGTCTCCGCCTCCGCGTGCAGGGCGCGGCGGAGGATCTCGCCGTGCTCGTCGTCGGGGTCGGTGGTCATGAGAATTGCTCCAGGACGTTGCGTAGCGCGGTCATTCCGCGCGCCGTGTGGCTCTTCACGGCGCCTCGGGAGATGCCCATCGTGTTGGCGATCTCCGCTTCGGACAGGTCGGCGTAGTAGCGCAGGACGAGCGCCTCGCGCTGGCGGGCGGGCAGCCGGGAGAGCGCGTCGATGACCGCCGAGCGTTCCAGTTCGCCGATCGCCCCGGCCTCCGCGCTCGGCGCGTCCGGCAGGCCCTTCGGGGCGTACTTCTCCACGACGGCACGGTGCCTGAGCACCGAACGCGACCGGTTGACCACCGACTGGCGCAGGTACGACAGGGCCTTGTCCGGGTCGCGCAGGCGGCGCCAGCCGCCGTGCATCGCGACGAACGCGTCCTGGACGACCTCCTCGGCCGTCCCCGCGTCCCGGACGAGCATGGCCGCCAGCCTTACCAGCGAACGGTAGTTGGCGCTGTAGAGGGCGGTCACCGCCTGGTCGGCGTCCCAGGCGACGGCCACCGCGCCCGCCGTGCCCCTGGCCACGAGGGTCTCGGTCACGTCAGTGGGACGCGTACCCTCGTCGCCCGGTTTACGAAAGGGCATGTCCTGGTTTGCCTCGGTCACCTATCCGCCGCCTTTGCCGTCCCCCGGCCGTCCATTCGGATGGTCCTGAGGATCGGCGTGGATCGGGCGTTCCCGGCCCGGTCCAGGCGCGTCGCGGTGCCTGCCGGCAAGCCTGATGCCTGTCGCCAGACGCTGCGAACCGGGGGGTACGCCATGAGTTGACAACCTTAACCACTGGGCGGTCGGAATGCCGCCGGCAACGGAAGGCCGGTCGGCGAGAACCCTATCCAGCGCGCGGCCCGGCAGCCATGTCACACCGGTCTCGATAGGATTCCGGGGCGGTCACGGTGCGTCCGCGCGAGGATACGGGCCGCCTGTTACGTTACGGGCCGCCTGTGAGGGGAGACAGATGACCGACTGCCTGTTCTGCAAGATCGTTTCCGGGGACGTGCCCGCGAAGATCGTCCGCGAGTCGGCGGGCACGGTCGCGTTCCGCGACATCAACCCGCAGGCGCCGACGCACGTGCTGGTCATCCCGCGCGAGCACCATCCGGACGTGGCCGAGCTGGCCGCCTCCGACGCCGAGCTCCTCGCCGAGCTGGTGCGCGAGGCCCACCAGGTCGCCGTGGACGAGGGCGTCGCCGAGGCCGGGTACCGCGTCGTGTTCAACACCGGAGCGCAGGCCGGCCAGACCGTGTTCCACGCGCACGCCCACGTCCTCGGCGGCCGTGGCCTCAACTGGCCGCCCGGCTGACGGCCCCCCGCCCGCCTCGCTCCACCGCCCCGCCACGCGGAAACCCGCCGCCCCGCCACGCCGAAAATCCGTCGGCGTCGCGGCGGGGGCGGCCAGTACGATGGAACCGACACACCTGGACACCCGGAGCAGACAGAAGGCAGGTCAGAGAGGCCGCAAGGCCCGGCTGATGGTCGAATCAACTCACGCGAGGTCAACCCCCACCTCCACCCAGACGGGGCACGGCGACCAGGGAGCCTCGAACTCCCAGATCAAGATCGTGGTGCCGGACGACCATTCGATGGTGAGCCTCCTCGGCTCCCGGGACGAGCTGCTCCACGCGATCGAGCACGCGTTCGGCGCCGGCATCGACATCCACGTCCGCGGCAACGAGATCACCGTGACCGGCCCGGAGTCCGAGACCGACCTGGTCTCCCGGCTGTTCACCGAGATGCTCGAACTGCTGAAGGGCGGCACCCAGCTCACCCCCGACGCCGTCGAGCGCAGCCTGGCGATGCTGCGCGGCGAGAGCGGCGCGCGTCCCGCCGAGGTCCTCACGCTGGACGTGCTGTCCAGCCGCGGCCGGACGATCCGCCCGAAGACCCTGAACCAGCGCCGCTACGTCGACGCGATCGACAAGCACACGATCGTGTTCGGGATCGGCCCCGCCGGCACCGGCAAGACCTACCTGGCGATGGCCAAGGCCGTCCGCGCCCTCCAGGACAAGGACGTCAACCGGATCATCCTGACGCGGCCCGCCGTGGAGGCGGGGGAGCGGCTCGGGTTCCTGCCGGGAACGCTCTACGAGAAGATCGACCCGTACCTGCGGCCGCTGTACGACGCGCTGCACGACATGGTCGACCCCGACTCGATCCCGCGCCTCATGGCCGCCGGCACCATCGAGGTCGCCCCGCTGGCGTACATGCGTGGCCGCACCCTGAACGACTCGTTCATCATCCTGGACGAGGCGCAGAACACCTCGCCCGAGCAGATGAAGATGTTCCTGACCCGGCTCGGGTTCGGGTCGAAGGTCGTGGTGACCGGCGACGTCACCCAGGTCGACCTGCCGAACGGGCAGCTGAGCGGGCTGCGCGTCGTCCAGGACATCCTCGACGGCGTCAAGGACATCCACTTCTGCCGGCTCGACAGCCGCGACGTCGTCCGGCACCGGCTCGTCACCGACATCGTCGACGCCTACAACCGCTACGACGAGTCGCGCGTCCCGCAGATCAAGCAGGGCGACGCGGCGGCCCGGGGCGGGTCCCGCAAGCGGAGGCGGTAGTGAGCATCGAGGTGCTGAACGAGTCCGGCGTCGCCGTCGACGAGAAGGCGATCGCGGGGCTGTCGCGGCACGTCCTGGACGGCATGCGCGTCCACCCGCTGGCGGAACTCTCGGTGCTGCTGGTCGACGAGGCCGCGATGACCGAACTGCACGAGAAGTGGATGGACGAGCCGGGCCCCACCGACGTGCTGTCGTTCCCGATGGACGAGCTGCGCCCCGGCCACATGTCCGGCGGCCCCGACGACGACGCCGAAGCCGACCCGGGGCTGCTCGGCGACGTCGTCCTGTGCCCGGCGGTCGCCGAGAAGCAGGCGCGCGAGGCCGGGCACGGCACCGAGGACGAGCTGGAGCTGCTGTGCGCGCACGGCATCCTGCACCTCCTCGGCTACGACCACGCCGAGCCGGAGGAGCACAAGGAGATGTTCGGCCTGCAGGCCGAGCTCCTGACCTCCTGGCGGGAGAAACGCGGCGGCTGATGAGCACCGCGCAGGCGTGGCTGTCGGCCCTCGCGGTGGGCCTGGTCCTCATGGCGGGCCTGCTGGCCGGTACCGAGGCGGCGCTCGCGCGCGTGTCGCGCGTCACGGTCGAGGAGGTCGTCCGGGAGGGGCGGCGCGGCGCGAAGAAGCTCGCCGCGGTCGTCGCCGACCCGGCCCGCTACGTCAACATGCTGCTGCTGCTGCGGATCGGCTGCGAGCTGGTCGCCACCGTCATCGTCGCGGACCTGTGCATCTCCTGGCTGGACGAGACGTGGCGCGCCTACGTCACCGCCGCCGTGATCATGATCGTGGTCAGCTACGTGGTGATCGGCGTCGGGCCCCGCACGCTCGGCATCCAGCACGCCGACCGGGTCGCGCTCGCCGGCGCCGCCGTGATCCACCCGGTGACGCGGGTGTTCGGGCCGCTGCCCCGGCTGCTGATCCTGCTCGGCAACGCCCTCACCCCCGGCAAGGGGTTCCGGGAGGGGCCGTTCGCGTCCGAGGCGGAGCTGCGCGACCTCGTCGACCTCGCCGAGCAGCGCAGCCTGATCGAACCCGACGAGCGGGAGATGATCCACTCGGTGTTCGAGCTGGGCGACACCCTCGTCCGCGAGGTGATGGTGCCGCGCACCGACATCGTGTTCATCGAGCGCGGCAAGACGCTCCGGCAGGCGATGTCGCTCGCGCTGCGCAGCGGCTTCTCCCGCATCCCCGTCGTCGGCGAGAACGAGGACGACGTCGTCGGCATCGCCTACCTGAAGGACGTCGTCCGCCGCAGCCAGGAGCACCGCGAGGGCGAGTCGACCGAGACGGTCGACTCGGTGATGCGGCCCGCCACCTACGTCCCCGACAGCAAGCCGATCGACGAGCTGCTCCGCGAGATGCAGGCCCGCCGCATCCACCAGGCGATCGTCATCGACGAGTACGGCGGCACCGCGGGCCTGGTCACCATCGAGGACATCCTGGAGGAGATCGTCGGCGAGATCACCGACGAGTACGACCGGGAGACCCCGCCGGTCGTCTGGCTCCCCGACGGCGCCGCCCGCGTCACCGCCCGCCTCCCCGTCGAGGATCTCGCCGAGCTGTTCGACGTCGAGCTGGACGTCGAGGAGGTCGAGACGGTCGGCGGCCTGCTCGCCCACGCGCTCGGCCGCGTCCCGATCGAGGGCTCCACCGCCGAGGTCCGCGCCGGCGACAACGGCCCCGTGCTGTCCTTGAAGGCCGAAACCATGGCCGGCCGCCGCAACCGCGTAGGCAGTGTCTTGATCAGGGTGGACAAGTCTTCCCAGGAGGGCGACCCGCCGGAACCCTCGTCGCGAGCCGGACGATCGTCACGCCACGGCTCAAGTTCGTCGTGACCCTGATCCGGCTCGGCCGTCCGGGGGCGGGTCCGGGGGCGGTCAGGTGAGGGTTGCGGTGAGGGTGCCCTTGGGATCGGCCACGAGGACGGGGGCCTTGGGGCCCAGGTCCCGGACCGTGGTGATGTCGGACGGGTCCGGCGTTTCGGCCTGGGTCACCACCGCGGCGGCCTCTAGGGAGTCGGCGCCGCTGGAGACGGCCATCGCCACGGCCAGCTTGAGGGCGGAGATTTTCAGGGACGGCAGGTCGACGCTCGTCGCGGCGTAGGTGCGGCCCGTCTCGTCGCGGACGGCGGCGCCCTCGGCGGTGCCGGCGCGGGCCCGCGCCGACCTGGCCAGGGTGATGATCTTCGCGTCCTCGGGGTTCAGCTCGCTCACGGGTCCCAGCGTAAGGGCATCGGATCCGGTCGCAAGTCAGCGGCAAGTGGACGCCAAGCGGGCCGCGCGATCCTCGGAATCGGTCGGACACCGCCGTCCGGATGAACGCCGTCCTGGGGAGAAGAGATGTCCCGTCTGCTTTACCGTCTGGGCAGGGCCGCGGCCCTGCGTCCCTGGCGGTTCATCGCCGCCTGGCTGGTGCTCATCGCCGTGGTGGCCGGTCTCGCGGGCACCGTGGGGGGCACGCTGCACGACAACTACACGATGTCCGGGACGGGGTCGCAGCGTGCCACGAACCTGCTGGAGGACCGTTTCCCCGCGCTGTCGGGGGCGGATGCCAGAGTGGTGGTGCACGCCGAGTCGGGCAGGCTCGACCCGGCGGCGCTGGCGGCGGCGTCCGGTGAGCTCCGCGAGCTGCCGGACGTCAGCGCGGTCGACCCGCCGCAGCCCAGCAGGGACGGCGCGACCGCGCTGATGACCGTCCGGTACGCGGTGCCCGTCACCGATCTCGGGCCGAAGGAGACGCTCGATCTCCTGCGGTCAGCGACCGGCAACTTGGAAGACGCCGGCTACCAGGTGGAGTTCGGCGGGCAGGTGCCGGAGAACGTGACGGCGCCGGGCGGTGTCGCCGAGGCGGTCGGGATCGTGGCCGCGCTGGTGATCCTGATCCTGGCGTTCGGGTCGGTGGTCGCGGCGGGGCTGCCGCTGGCGGTGGCGCTGGCGGGGCTCGGCGCGGGCGTGTCGGGGGTGACGCTGATCGCGGCGTTCACCGACGTCGCGACGACGGCGCCGACGCTCGCGATCATGGTGGGGCTGGGCGTCGGCATCGACTACGCCCTGTTCATCCTGACGCGGCACCGGGAGGGGCTCGCGGCGGGGCTCGACGTCCCCGAGGCGGTGGGGCGCGCCAACGCCACGGCGGGACAGTCGGTGGTCTTCGCGGGGTCCACGGTGCTGCTGGCGCTGTCCGGGCTGGTGCTGTCGCGCGTGCCGACCTTCATGACGCTGGGCTTCACCACCGGGCTGGTCGTCGCGACGACGGTGGTGAGCGCCGTCACGCTGCTGCCCGCGGTGCTGGGCCTGGCCGGACGGCGGGTGCTGCGGCGCCGCGACCGGGCCGCCGGAGCGAAGGTCAGCGTGGAGTCGCCGAAGGTCAGGCGGTGGGCCGAGCACGTCGGGCGGCACCCGTGGCCGTGGCTGCTGGCCGCGTTCACGCTGATGCTCGCCCTCGCCGCGCCCGCGCTCGGCATGCGCACGTGGCCGAGTGACGCGAGCAGCGAGCCGACGTCCAACACCGTCCGGCAGGCGTACGACCTGGTCGAGGAGGGGTACGGCGCGGGCGCCAACGGGCCGCTGCTCGTCGCCGTCGACCTGACGAAGGTGGACCGGAGCGTCCTGCCCGGTGTGAGCGAGAAGCTGGCGAAGACCGAGGGCGTGCTGTCGGTCGCGCCGCCGCAGCTGTCCCCGAAGGGCGACGCCGCCGTGATCATGGTCACGCCGGACTACGGGCCTCAGGACGAGCGCGTCACCGGCCTCGTCGACCGGGTCCGCGAGGACGCGCTGCCGCCGGGCGCCGAGGTCACGGGGCTGACCGCGGTCTACACCGATCTCTCCCGGATCCTGTCGGACCGGCTGTGGCCGGTGATCGGCGCGGTCGTCGCGACCTCGTTCATCATGCTGATGATCGTGTTCAGGTCGCTGCTGGCGCCGCTGAAGGCCGCCGTGATGAACCTGCTGTCGATCAGCGCCGCGTACGGGGTGCTCACGGTCGTGTTCCAGTGGGGGTGGGGCGCGGACCTGCTAGGCCTCCCGCACAGCGTGCCGGTGTCGAGCTTCATCGTGCTGCTGATGTTCGCGGTCCTGTTCGGCGTGTCGATGGACTACGAGGTCTTTCTGCTGTCGCGGATCAGGGAGGAGTGGCAACTGCACGGCGACGCGCGCGGCTCGGTGTCCACCGGCCTCGCCGCGACCGGACGCGTCATCACCAGCGCCGCGCTGATCATGGTGGCGGTGTTCCTCGGGTTCGCCGCCGACCCCGGGCTGATCATCAA
>JBOHBY010000960.1:0-6361 GCA_050698635.1 Spirillospora sp. | reverse complement strand
CCCTGGGAGTTAACGCGTGCAGTGTTTGTCGGTATCCCGGCGTACGGTGGCGCCCGTGAACTCCTCGACGATCGCGATGTTCGCCGCGGAGTAGTTCGACTCGGTGATCTTGTCGGCGTCGGGGCTGCCGAGCTTGCCGGTGAACGGCGCGGACTTGTCCAGCCAGTAGGCCGTCCGCAGGAACTGGATCAGGACGAGCTCGCGCAGCTTCGGCTCGTTCTTGATCTGAGACCAGTAGTCGGGGTGCTTGTCCTTGGCCACGCGCAGGTAGAGCAGCAGGTAGCGAAGGTTGGTGGCCGCGATGTCGCGGGCGTTGCTCGCGCCGACCCCCTTGATGTACTCCTGCACCACGGTCGCCGCGGGCAGCCCCATCAGCCCGGCGTTCAGCTCCGCCAGGACGCCCTGCAGCTTGTAGGAGCCCTGCTGGGAGTCGCGCAGGTAGATGCCGTCCATGCTGTCGCTCAGCCGGTCGGTGATCAGCGGAAGGATCTCGCGGCGGGCGAACCCGCCGTGCAGCGGCACGGTGGACGCCTGCTGCGAGGCGTTGATCCAGGCCGCGATGTGCACGTCCCACCGGGTCCTGGACGGATCCAGGTCCCACATGTGGGTCTCCTCGTGGATGGCCACCATCATCGATTCGGCGAAGCCCTCGAAGCTCCGCGTGTTCACGAACTGCGTCCAGTACTTGTCGCCTGCCTGCGCGATGGCCAGTTTCTCTCCACTGGGCCAGCGCCGCCGGTACATCTCCTGCAGGGTCGGCATCCAGTTCGAGGACCCGAAACGCGCTTTGAGGTCGCTGACGTCGGCCCCCGGTGTCGAGGGTTCTTCATAACAGAACGGCTCGGCCACCGTGGCCGCCGTGCCGCCCGGCGCGGGGGAGGCCGCGGCTGCGGCCAGGTGTCCGGGCACCAGCGAGAGGGCGACGGTGGCGGTCAACAACGTCAGACGGCCGGTACGTTTCACGGGGACCTCGCTTCGGCGGAATCGTGCCGGTCGCGACCTGTTCCGGCATGCTCCGACATGCCGCGACCCTGCCTGATCCCCGGGATGGTAATTCGCTTCGACCCCTGCCGTCTCCACCGCCCGTTTTGTATTACCGTCGAATAAGTCCGATAGTCGCAGCTCAGCCATAACATCACCTGATACCGGGCCATTGGAAAACCCGATTCCAAACAAAGATCGTCTTCAGTCGTCCGCCGGCCGGGTTGAAATTTCGCGGCCGGGAACGGTCCCACAAGAACCACCCATCTCCCGAAGTTGTGCCACGCGACGCCGTCCGCTCGCCCGCCGCGGCCTCGGCCGTCGATGTCGACGCCGTAGCCGCGGGCCGGCTCGTCGAGGCCGTGGTCGTAGCCGTTCGTGTCGTACGCCGGGCCGCACGTCCCGCAGAAGGCGGAGGAACGCGGGCTCGTCGATGATCGGGACGCCTTCGTAAACGGCTCGTGCGAGCTTGCCGCTGGACGCGCTCGCATCACCGCGGAGACCTCCGTGATTTGTGGCCGCACGGGAATATGGCCGTTGCCGGTCACTGCTCTCTCCCGCGCATCACTCCTGCTGAACAATGCGTGGTCAGGACCGGTGTTCGAGTCGCCGTGACCGACCTCGTCGAAGCTGGGGAGTACGGCTATTTTGTGGTGGCCGGGGTCAGGTTTTGTTGGTGAAGTAGGTGGCGGTTTCGGTGTCCGCCGGGTAGTAGGACTCGATGGCGACCTCGTCCAGGGTGATGTCCAGCGGGGTGCCGAATGTGGTGATGGTGGAGAAGAGGCGTAGTTCCCGGCCGTCCAGGCGGATGACCATGGGGATGAGGACGTCGGTGGCGGCCGATTCGCCCGGTGGGTCCGGGGTGTCGGGGGCCAGGAGTTCCTCGTAGAGGGCGGTCAGCTCGGGGTCGGGGGCGGCGGCGAGCTGGCGGGTGATCCGGGCGCGGAACACCTTGCGGACGTCGGCGAGGTTGACGACCAGGGGAGCGAGGCCGCGCGGGTCGAGGCCGAGCCGGATGAGGTTGGGCGGGCGCATCAGGTCGGGGGCGACGTCCGCGAAGAACGGGTCGAAGGCGCGGTTGGTCATCAGGATGTTCCATCGGCGGTCGAAGACCAGTGCCGGGTACGGCTCGTGCGCGCGGAGCACCCTCGCGACCGCGTCCCGGGCCGCCGACAGGGCACCGTCGTCGAGGGGACGTTCGGTGTACCGGGGGGCGAAACCGGCGGCGAGCAGGAGCCGGTTGCGGTCGCGCAGCGGTACGTCGAGCTGGCCCGCGAGGCGGAGGACCATGTCGGCGCTCGGGTTGGACCTGCCGGTCTCGACGAGGCTGACGTGCCGGGCCGAGACGTCGGCGGCGATCGCGAGGTCGAGCTGGCTGAGCCCGCGATGGTGCCGCCAGCGGCGCAGCAACTCCCCGACCGTGTCCACGATCGTCGAGGGTACTCAGCGTGGGGACCGGCGCAATGAAATGGGAGTTCATCGACAGGCGGCGGGCACGGCGGAAACACTGCGGCCATGACCACTGAGAACATGGGAATCGTCCAGAAGGCCATGGCGGAACTGATCGAGAAGGGCGAGGTCGACGCGCTCGCTTCGGCGCTGAGCGACGGGTTCGTCCATCACCGGCCGGACGCGAAGGCGCGTACCAAGACGGAATGGTTGGCCGATGTGCGCGCGGCGCTGGTGGAGATCGGCGACATGCGGGTGGAGGTCCTGCATGTGCTCGGCGACGGTGATCACGTCGTGATGCACACGCGGCGCAGCCTTCCCGACAGTGCCCCGGAGGTCGTCGTCGTCGACTTCCTGCGGTTCGACGGCGGGCTGATCGTCGAGGCGTGGGAGGTCATCGAGCCGGTGGCGCAGGCGGAGGCCAATCTGAGGTGGTGGGAGCCCGCTCGGGGCTGAACGGACGGGTGGCCTGGGCGAGCAGCCCGTCGACGAGGATCCGCAGCACCTGCGGGTAGATGTCGAGGGCGGCGCGCCCCGGCCACCGGTCGCCGATCGCGGCGAGTTGTGGATAGCGGGACGGGTCGAGGTCGCGGAGGCTGAGCTCGTCCTCCAGGGCGATGCCGGCCCTGCGGCGGCCGGTGTGGGCGCGGACGAGGATTTCGCCGACGGTGTAGTACCAGATGCTGCGGAAGAGGTCGACGGCCTGCAGGTGCGTGCAGCCGTGGTCGACCGCCCCGGCGACGATCGTCTCGACGAACCAGAGGGCGGAGTCGCCGAGCCGCGCGAGGAAACCGTCGGCCGTGAGGATCTCCGCGCCCAGGGGCCAGCCCGCGAGCGCGTCGTGGACGGTGATCCACGCGATGATGATCTGCTCGCGCGGGTCGGCGGGCAGGTCGGGGCGCGCGACCTGGTCGACGTGCTCGTTGACGAGCTGGACGATCAGGTCGTCCTTGTCCCGGACGTGGTGGTACAGGGTCGTCGCCCCGACACCGATCTCGGCGGCCAGCCGGCGGATCGTCAGGCTCTCCCAGCCGTCCCGCTCGATGAGCCGGCGGGCGGCCAGCAGGATTTCGGCGCGGGACGTCGCCGGTGGGCGGCCGGTGCGTCCCGTCGCGGGCCTGCCGGTTCGGCCCGCGGGCCGCTCTGTCTCTCGTCGCACTGGCACCGTCCCATCATGCTGCCCGGCCGCCCCCTGTGGTGGCCGGGCACCGTCATGTACTTTAGGAACATGTTCCGAAAGTACGAGCGGGAGGCCAGGCCGGGTCTCGTCCTCGCGACGGTGGCCGTGGTGCAGTTCCTGGTGTCGCTGGACCTGTCGGTGGTGAACGTCGGGCTCCCACGCATCGGCGCCGCACTCGGCTTCGGCCCGGTCGGCCTGACCTGGGTGATCCACGCCTACGCGCTGACCTTCGGCGGGCTGCTCCTGCTGGGCGGCAAGGCGGCGGACCGGTACGGGCGGA
Organism: Spirillospora sp.; assembly: GCA_050698635.1. Taxonomy (GTDB): domain Bacteria; phylum Actinomycetota; class Actinomycetes; order Streptosporangiales; family Streptosporangiaceae; genus Spirillospora. The sequence goes on along the minus strand of JBOHBY010000960.1, from coordinate 2,471 downwards.
AGCGGGTGCTGCTGTACGGGCTCGGACTTTTCGGGCTCGCCTCGCTGCTCGGCGGCTTCGCCACCGATCCGGGGCAGTTGGTCGCGGCCCGCGCGGCGCAGGGGGTGGGCGCCGCCGCCCTCGCCCCGGCCGCGCTGGCACTGCTGGCCGCGACGTTCCCCGGCGGCAAGGCACGCGTCCGGGCCTTCGGGATCTGGAGCGCGATGAACGCCGCGGGCGCCGCCCTCGGCGTGCTGGTCGGGGGGCTGCTCACCGAGTACGCCAGCTGGCGCTGGGTGATGTTCGTGAACGTCCCGATGGCGCTGTTCGCGCTGGCCATGGCCTGGCGCGGCGTCGCGGCCGACCGCGGCACAGACCGGGGTGGACGGCCCGACGTGCTCGGTGGGGTGCTGGCCACGGCCGGGATGGGCCTGCTGGTGTTCGGTGTCGTCCGCACCGATCAGGTCGGGTGGACGTCGGCGGTCACCGCGGTGACCCTCGTGGTCGCCGTCGTGCTGCTGGCCGGTTTCGTCGTCGTTGAACGGACCACCGCCCGCGATCCGCTCGTCCGGCTCGGGCTGTTCGCCAACCGCTCCGTGCTCGGGGCCAACGCTTTCAACCTGCTGGTCGGCGCGGCCATGGCCTCCGCGTTCTATTTCCTTTCGCTCTACCTTCAGCGGGTTCTCGGGAACGGGCCCGCGTTGAGCGGGGTGCAGTTCCTGCCGCTCGCCGTCGGGGTGATCGCCGGTTCGGTGCTCGCGGTCAAGCTCGGCTACCGGTTCCCGCCCCGGACGCTGCTCGTCGGCGGTGCGCTGCTGACCGCGTCCGGGTTCGCCTGGTTCGGCCTCATCGGGCCGGACGGGACGTTCCTCGCCAGCGTCCTCGGCCCCTCGATCCTGGTCAGCGTCGGCTTCGGGCTCTGCCTCGGGCCGCTCGTCTCGATCGCCACCACCGGGGTCGCCTCGCACGAGGTCGGCACCGCGTCGGGCCTGCTCAACAGCTCGCGCCAGCTCGGCGCCGCGCTGGGGCTGGCCGCGCTCGGCACCGCGGCCCAGCACCGCACCGGACAGGCCGAGTCGCCCGAGGCCCTCAGCGACGGCTACGCGTTCGGCCTGACGCTGTGCGCGCTGCTCCTCGTGGGCGCCGTCGGGGTCGCCCTGACCGTCCTGCGCCGCGCGGAAACACCCGAAGCGGACGAGCCGTCCGTGGCGCGGTTGCTGCGGCTGTACGGGCGGGGATTCGCGGCCGTCGTGATTCTGCAGGTCATCGGTGCCGTCGCGGGTCTGGCGCCGCTGCTGGCGGTCGTCGAGCTGGGCCGTACCCTGCTGGCGCCAGGGCCCGTCGACCGCGGCCATGTGTGGACGGTCGTGATCGCCGGCGCGGCCGGCCTGCTGGTCCGGCTGCTGTTCACGGCCGCGTCGTCCGGGATCGGGCACGTCCTGGACGATCACGTGCAGCTGTCGTTCCGCCGCCGGCTCGCGGCCCGGCTGGGACGCGTCCCGATCGGCTGGTTCTCCCGCCGCCGGACCGGCGAGCTGGCGAAGGTCGTCGGGGAGGACGTGGCCGCCGTACACCCGTTCATCGCCCACGCCCCCGGCGAGCTCGTCGCCGCGTTCGTGGTGCCGCTGGTGTCGCTGGCCTACCTGTTCACCGTCGACTGGCGGCTCACGCTGATCACGCTGATCCCGGTCGTGCTGGCGGTGGCGCTGGTCCCGCTGCTGATGACCCCGTCCAGGACGCGCGAGCAGAAGGAGTTCGACGAGGCCATGGGGCGGATCTCGAACTCGGCGGTCGAGTTCGTCCAGGGCATCGCGGTGGTGAAGGCGTTCGGCGGGTCGGGGCGCGCCCACCGCCGGTTCCGGGCGGCCGTGGACGATTTCGTCGGCACCTTCTACCGGTGGGTGCGCGGCCTGTCGCCGATCGCCGCGGGGATGCAGCTGGCGCTGTCACCGCCGTTCGTGCTGCTGGTCGTGCTGATCGGCGGCACCGCCCTGATCACGAACGGCGGCCTGGCCCCGGCCGACCTGCTGCCCTTCGTGCTGCTCGGGCTCGGCCTGACCGCCCCGGTGGCGGCCCTCGGGCACGGCTTCGACGACATGCAGGCCGCCCGCCGCGCCGTCGGACGGATCCGCGACGTCCTCGCCGTGCGCCCCCTCCCCGAGCCCGCCCACCCAGCCATGCCGCAGGGGCACCGGGTCGAACTGCGTGACGTCCGCTTCGGCTACGAACCCGGCCAGGAGGTGCTGCACGGGATCGACTTGACCCTCGAACCGGGGACGGTCACGGCCATCGTCGGCCCGTCGGGAAGCGGGAAGTCGACACTGGTCCAACTGCTGCCGCGGTTCTTCGACCCGACGCATGGCTCCGTCGTCCTGGGCGGCGCCGATCTGCGCGAGATCAGCGGCCGTGACCTCTACCGGACGGTCTCGTTCGTCTTCCAGGACGTCCGCCTCCTGCGCGCGTCGGTCGCGGACAACATCGCGCTGGCGGTG
>JBOHBY010000959.1:0-1754 GCA_050698635.1 Spirillospora sp. | reverse complement strand
CGCAGCCGCACGTCGACCGAGCCCGGCGCCAGATCGCGGGTGATCTCCTCGGCGGCGGCGGCCAGCGCCTCCAGCAGCATCAGCCGGGCGGCCGACTCCAGCGGGCCGGTCAGCCGCTCGGCCAGCGCACGCGCGTCCGCGCCTCCGGCCTCGGCGGCGACCGCCAGCTCCCGGCGCAGGTTGTCCACATACGGCGTCACATCCACGACGTCATTATGACGTCAGATCCGACGTCATCGCAACCGTCACTTCGACGCCACTCCCGAGAATCCTTGACCAATCGCCCGAGCTCAATATCATTCCAACATGGCGATTGATTCCGATATTGGAATGAATGGGTCTGGGTCGTCGCTCGACGACCTGGCTCCGGCGGTGGCGCTGTTCCACTCCCTCGCCGATCCGGTGCGGCTGTCGATCGTCCAGCGGCTGACGCGCGGCGAGGCCCGGGTCGTCGACCTGACCCGCGAGCTGGGGCTGGCGCAGTCGACGGTGTCCAAGCACCTGGGCTGCCTGCGCGGCTGCAAGCTCGTGGACTACCGCGCCGAGGGCCGCCAGTCGTTCTACTTCGTCGCCGCACCCGAACTGCTCGACACACTGCGCTCCGCCGAACGGCTGCTGACCGCCACCCACCGCGCCGTGGCGCTCTGTCCCACGGCGACAACTACACGCGCTACGCGTCCGCCGTCGGACGGTTCGTGCCCGGCATCGGCCGCACGCCCGCCTGATCGGTGATCGTGACGCCGTCCTGCAACTGGGTGACCTCGGACACCGCCACTTCATGGACGGTCTGCCAACCCCCCGACGCCCGTTCCCGCTCGAAGATGTAGTGGGAACCGGCGTGCCTGCACCGGTCGGCCGAGAGGTCCCGCCGCGCACCGTCGACGAGATAGATGCGATAACCGGCCAATGCCCCCTCCTCGGCGTCGCCGCACCCGATCCGCACACTCGCGGTCACTGTCCGTGATGATCAGACTCTACCTCAACGTGAGGCCGGGTCATCGCGGCGGCGGCCGGCGCGACGTCCCGCCGCGCCGGGAGGAGGAGCGCCACGGCCGCGATGACGGCGAGCATGCCCGCCATGATCAGGAAGGCGCGCCCGTAGGCGGCGGCGAGCGCGTCCGGGGTGGACGCGCGACCCGCGATGGCGGCGGTGAGGACGGCCAGGCCCAGCGCGCCGCCGACCTGTTTGGCGGTGTTCATCAGGCCGGACGCGGCCCCGGCGTCCCGCTCGGCGACCCCGGACGTGACCGTGGTCGTCAGCGGCGTGTTCAGCAGCCCGCCCCCGGCGGAGACCAGGATCGCCGGACCGAGCACGCCGAAGAGATATCCGCTGTCGGCGGTGATGCGGCTCTGCCACAGGAACCCCGCGGCGGCGGCGAGGGCACCGGCGATGACGAGCGCGCGGTCGTCGACGCGCCGCATGAGCCACGGCGTGACGCGCAGGCCGACGATCATGGTGAGCAGGGTGTGCGGGAGGAAGCCGAGCCCGGTCCGCAGCGCCGAGTAGTGCAGGACGTCCTGCATGTAGAGGGTCAGGAAGTACCACATCGGCACCTGGAAGCAGGCGCCCGCGAGCAGCATCACCGCGTTGCCCGCCGAGATCGCGCGGACGCGGAACAGCCGTGGCGGGATGAGCGGATCGCGGTTCGGACGCGTCTCCACGACGGCGAACCCGGCGAGCGCGACGGCGGCCCCGACCAGGGCGGCGACGGTCACCGGGGCGCCCCAGCCGCGCGGGCCCGCCTGCATCAGCC